>JBBRKB010000305.1:0-5243 GCA_038218385.1 Cytophagales bacterium
AAATATTACGATCCACGTGTGTGGTTGAGAAAAGGGGAGGAGAATTTCGTGAAGCGTCTTGAAGAGGCTTTTGGTGATTTGAATTGTATCGGAAAGAATGCTTAACAGGCTAAAAATTTATTATACCAGGACAAAAAAAAGCCAGCAACGTGCAGGCCTTTTTTGCTTCTATTTGTTGTGATTTGAGGCCTTTAAACCGTTTCCATAACAATTTAATTTGATGTTGTTGGCTCTTATTTAAAATTACTCTACTTTTACGGTAGACTAAGTATAGTTATAGAATTGAAGCGCTCGGACGGTCTTAAAAGTTTTATATTGAAGTTCAGTTTAGGTTAATAAAGCCGGGCCTTTCCACCTAATGGATCGGCCCATTTTGTTTAGAAAAAGAAGATAATACCCATGCAAAGTTTCAGATCAGAATTGGAAAACATTAACAATCCCGTTGTTGAAAAGGACATACTGGATTTAGAAAAGAAAATTAAACTGTTCCGAGACGGGCAGATTGATGACGAAAAATTCAGAAGTCTTCGCCTGGCACGGGGCGTTTATGGCCAGCGTCAGCATGGCGTGCAAATGGTGCGTATTAAAATTCCATTTGGAAAAGTTACCACCAGGCAACTCAGGCGCATTGCTGACATCTCTGACGAGTATGCGAGCAGCAACCTTCATGCAACTACGCGTCAAGATATTCAGATCCATCATGTAAGCCTGGACCGCACACCTGAACTTTGGGCAAAACTGGAACAAGATGATATCACCCTGCGAGAAGCGTGTGGAAATACTGTCAGAAACATTACGGCATCAGCAACAGCAGGGGTAGATCCCGATGAGCTGTTTGATGTTTCCCCATATGCATACGAGATGTACCGCTACCTCTTGCGCAAACCGATATGTCAAGAGATGGGACGCAAGTTTAAAATATCCTTCTCCTCCAGTGAAACGGATACGGCTTACTCCTACATTCATGATGTGGGCTTTATTCCAAAAATGCAAGGCGATGAAAGAGGATTTAAAGTTGTAGTTGGTGGAGGCTTGGGTGCCAATCCCCATTCAGCTCTAACGGCATACGAATTTTTGCATGAGGATCAGATTATTCCTTTTACAGAATGTGTGATTCGAGTATTCGACCGTTTTGGTGAACGCACACGCCGGATGAAAGCAAGGTTTAAGTTTCTGCTAAAAGACATAGGCCTTGAGAAGTTGATGGAGCTTGTGGAAGAAGAAAGAAAAGCATTGCAAATCTCGTCCTACAAAATTGATGTCAACGTATTGGAGGCACCCATTCTGGCACCCGAGATAACCGATGCCAATGGTGTGGCGATCCATGAGGAAAAGTTTGAAAAGTGGAGGAAGACAAATGTTTTCGAACAAAAACAAAAAGGTTTTTATGGGGTGTATGTGAAGTTGCCTCTTGGCAATTTGTCATCAGACCTTTCGCGCAAATTTGCCGATGTAGCGGACACCTATGCTTCGAATGACATTAGGATAACCGTTAATCAAGGATACCTTTTGCGCTTCGTTCGTGAAAATGCTGTTCGTCCTCTTTTTATTGCCCTTGATAAACTGGCCTTGGCCGAACCAGGCTTCGATAGCGTTGGTGACATCACGGCTTGCCCTGGCACCGATACATGTAACCTGGGCATTTCCAGTAGTTATGGTATTGCCATTGCTTTGGAAAAAGTAATCAAAGAAGAATATCCAGATTTGATTCATAATAATGACATCAAAATTAAAATAAGCGGATGTCCTAATTCTTGTGGCCAACATGGTCTGGCCAGTATTGGTCTGCACGGAAGTTCTGTGAAAGACAAAGCAGGAAATGTATTGCCTTCCCTCATTATATTATTGGGAGGTGCTACCGTTAAAAATGGAGATGCTATTCTGTCTGAAAAAGTAATTAAAGTGCCGAGCAAGCGAGGTGTTGACTTACTAAGAATGTTATTGGATGACTATGATAACAATGCGCTTGAAGGAGAATATTATCATGTATACTACCAACGTATTGGTGGCCGCAAGTACTTCTACGACTTATTGAAACCCTTAGGTGACATGACGAATATCCTTGCCGATGAGTATGTCGACTGGGGAGAAGAGAATAAATTTATTCTGCACACAGCAGTAGGCGAGTGTGCCGGAGTGATCATCGACCTTGTTGCTACGTTGCTGTATGAAACAGAAGAGAAGCTTACATTGTCAAAAGAGGCCTACGATTTGGGGCACTATGCAGATGGAATTTATCATAGCTACAGTGCCTTCATCAATACAGCAAAAGCGTTGTTGTTAACGAGTGATGTGAGGCCCAGTACACAGATACAAACCATGCTTGATTTTCAAAAACATTTTGTTGATACCGGAGAGATTACCTCATTAGGTGATTTTAAAGAACATGTGTTGAGGATCAATAAAAATGAGCCAACCCCGGAATTTGCCACGCAATATTGGAACGACTCCAGACAGTTCATGGATGACGTTCAGGCATACAGAAAAAATCAAAAAGAAGTTTTGGCAGTAAAATAAAAGAGCGTGAGCGACAAAAAACAAGGTAGCATTACATTGGTTGGCGCGGGGCCAGGTGATCCGGAGTTGATTACCTTAAAAGCTATGCGCGTGATTCAATCCGCTGATGTTGTCTTGTATGATGCCTTGGTTTCTGAAGAAGTATTAAAACTTATTCCTGAAAATGTTCCTGCCTGGTCGGTAGGCAAGCGGGCAGGGGCACACTCATTCCGCCAAGAAGAAATCAACACTTTGTTAGTTGATTTTGCCAATCAATACGGACATGTGGTGCGCTTGAAAGGTGGAGATCCTTTCATCTTCGGCCGTGGCCATGAGGAGGTTGAGTATGCTATTTCAAAAGGCATTGAAGTAAACGTAGTACCGGGTATCAGTAGTGCATTGGCTGTGCCTGCTTCTGTTACCATACCGCTCACCAGAAGAAATGTCAGTGAAAGTTTTTGGGTTGTTACAGGCACAACGAAAACACGTACCTTATCTGAAGATGTAAAATTAGCAATCCAGTCGACCGCGACTATTGTCATTCTGATGGGGATAAATAAAATTCAGGAGATTGCAGACCTCTTGTTAGCAGAAGGGAAGGGAGAAATTCCTATAGCGGTTATTCAAAATGGAACGCTACCCAATCAAAAAGCTGTGGCTGGATTCGCCTCTACTATTGTTAATGATATTGCAAAAGCGGAGATTGGATCACCGGCCATTATTGTGATAGGTGAGGTTGTTCGGTTTGCCTCTATACCCGAGATTAAAGACTCGCTTATCAACAATGGAATATCATTGGCAGGTCAGATGTAATGGACCGCAATAATCTATTTCCTATTTTCTTAAAACTAGAACACCTACGTACATTACTGGTAGGTGGTGGAAATGTTGGGCTAGAAAAACTCACTGCCATACTTAAAAATTCCCCCTCAGCTAATGTTACGGTGGTTGCAGGTATGATTCAAGAACCCTTGAGGGACTTGGCAAAAACATCTTCAAGCGTAATTTTAAAAGAGCGAGACTTCAGAAGATGGGATCTGCGAAATGTTGATCTGGTCATTCTTGCTACTGACAATAAAGAACTTCATCAAAAAATAAAAAAGATAGCGCGCAAGAAACACATTCTTGTTAATGTAGCTGACACGCCCGATTTATGCGACTTCTATTTAGGATCGGTTGTCACCAAGGGACATTTGAAGATCGGAATATCCACCAATGGCAAATCACCAACCCTTGCCAAGCGGATGCGAGAATATTTTGAAGAAGCATTACCAGACAACACCAATGAACTGCTGGAAAACTTGCGTGAGATTCGCGGAAAAATGACGGGCGACTTTAGTGCCAAGCTAAAAGCCCTTAATGACCTCACCTCGGGCATGCTCAAGAAATCAAATGATCAGGAGTGAAATCTGCCGAGCGAAAACAAATCTAGAGATTTTCTCTTTCCCACTAATACTTCCGATACGAGTTCACCCAATGCAGGACTGTGTTTGAAACCATGCCCGGATCCTCCTCCAAGAAAAATAACATTATCTGCTTCCGGATGTGAATCAAAAATAAAATTACCATCCGGTGTCGATTCATACGGACACACCCGACTTTCAAGCAGTGGTGCATCTTTTAGTGAAGGAAATCGATGCGCGAGAAAATCCCTTGCGTGCGCCAAGACATTCTGATCGTATGTCCGCTCACCCGATGTTGGGTCAAAGACATCACCCCGTCTGTCTACCCCTATTTTGAAACCACGATTAGCGTTACCTGGTATTCCATAGTAGAAATCTTCCCCATCAACATCTACCCATACAGGAAATTCATTGAAGGTTTTTGTCTTATGGGCTGGTGTACCAAAGTAATAAACCTCCTGTCGGGTACATCGAATAACGTTACCTAACACATCGGGAAACAATTTGCCTAACCATGAGCCACATGCAAATAGATACAGATCAAAGGTATGTTTACTCCCATCAGACAATACTATATTCTTCATTTGTCCGGATAAAATTTTACCAGGAGTAACATATTCATTCAGGTAGATGCCTCCGTTTTTAAAAAATAGTTGTAATGCGTTTGCACAAGTTTCACGTGCTTTCAGATATCCACCGAATGGATCGAAGTAGGCATGATGAAGATCGTCATAGCAAATGTCAGGAAATTGTTTAGATAGGTCGGCAGCATTAAGATAGTGATATTCCATTTTATGCTTTTGCGCAAAAGGTATGGAAGCATCAACAAGTGGATTATTTTCCTGATAGCAAAACCAGAGTACTCCCGAATTGTAGAATATTTTGGAAGAAGATTTTTTTTCAAATTCCTTCCAGAGTTGCAATGCCCTTACATTGAGATCAAAATAAAATTCATTGCTGCCATACGTTGAGCGGATCACACGCGTTTCGTCCCCCGAGCTGGACCTTGAATTACCAGCACCCCATGCATCGATTAAGGTAACCGGTATATTTTGCTGTTGCAAGGCCAATGCTGTGAAAACACCAAAGGCTCCTGCGCCGATAATGGCTACATTGTTTTCTGTGCTCAGTACCGGCAGCACACTTTTTGAATCATGACCTTGTGAAAAGGGCTCAAACGTTTTGGTTGTCATGCGTTTTTCCAATTCGCAGGATCTACCCTCCACGCTTTTAATGATACGGCTTGTTCATTACTAATTTGTTTTTCTGCTAAGGCATATTCTAGCAGGTAGCTATAATCACAAAGTGTAACTAAGGGCACACCAGCTTCTGAAAAATTCTTAG
>JBBRKB010000306.1:0-5233 GCA_038218385.1 Cytophagales bacterium
AATTTCTCTCTGTCGCTCAGATAATAAATTGTTTTTTTGTTCCAGCTCCACTGTCCTTTCAGACACCATCACCTCCAATAATTTCTTTTTGTTATAAAGTTGTTTTGTTTTTATTCTGTAGAATAAAACGAGCATGCCAAAGATTATAAAAAGACCCGATATTTTGAACCAGACTGTATCCCACCATGGCGGCGTAATAACGAGGCTCAGTTCAACGGGCACTGACCAGACACCATCATTGTTCGCGGCTTTTATTTTTAAGGTGTATTCACCAGGAGGTATGAATGAAAAGTTGGCTGTTCGTTGTGAGCCTATGTAATTCCAGTTTTTATCGATTCCTTCTAACTGATAGGCATAACTATTTTTCGAGGAAGCAGTAAAGTTGATGGCAACAAATTGAAATCCTAATGACGATTGATGATGGGGTATTGTTATCTTGTCTGTCAAGGAAATATCTTTTGACAAAACGCTTTCATCGCCAGGCTTAATTAGTTTGTTAAATATTTTGAATTGGGTAATTGAAACCTTCGGTGGGATTAAGTTTGTTTTAACTGAGTCTGGATGAAAAATTGCAAAACCATTATTTCCGCCAAAAAGTAATTTTCCATTGCTAAGCTTACCGCTGGCGTTAAACCTGAATTCATTACTGGGCAACCCGTCATGGCGATTGTAGTGGGAGAACGAAAAATCTTTCTCGATAAATCGTACCAAGCCATTGGTGGTACTTATCCACCACACACCACGATGGTCCTGTTGCATACCTACAATGGTGTTGCTGGGAAAACCATTCTGCTTGTTAAAGTGAATCACGCTATCGGTGTTTTGTACGTAATAGAGAAGGCCATTTTCATTTGTTCCTAACAGCATGTTTAACTCCTCGCCCTGAGCTATACACAGAATATAATCTTTAGTGAAAATTTTTAAATGATTGGGGTTATTCTTGAAATTAAAAAAGGTCGATGTCTGATCGTTCCACAGATTCAATCCTTCCCATGTCCCAATCCAGATTCGGTCTTGCTTATCTTCGAAAATTGTTTTTACGAAGCTATCTGATATACTTTCGGGATTTACTGCATCGTGTTTAAAAACTTTGAAATGTAATGGTGGCGGAATTGATTTACCGGGTTGACGTCCATCTGCAAAATGAAGACCCACATCCGTGGCAAGCCATAAGTTTCTTTTACTGTCTTCCAATATGTAATTAACGGAATTTGACAACAGACCTCCGGGTTGACCGGGGTGTTGTGTGTAATGATAGAAACGCTGTGATTTGTTATCGTAGTAATCCAATCCTTCTGACCAGTGCCCGATCCATAAATTTCCATCGAATGATTTTTGGATGTGTTGAATAATGTCGGAGTTTATGGATGCTGAGTTATTTTTGTCGGCTCGGAAGTAACGTAATGTTTTTGTCTGCGGGTCAAATAGATTTAACCCGCCGCGGTCGGTGGCAACCCAAATACTTCCTGACTTATCTTCTGCAAATCCGGTTATAGAATTGTCACTTAAATTTCGGTTACTGGTGCCACCCTGGTAGGTGTGAAAAGCGTTGGTCTGCGGATCGTGATAACTAAGACCCCCGGCGTAGGTACCCACCCATAAAATATTCTGATAATCGAGCAGCACACATCGCACGGAATTATGCAATAAACTGGTGGGATCAGAAATGGTATGATCAAACGCAGTAAATTTTTTTTCAACTTCATTATAGAGAAGTAAACCACTTTCGTCAGTACCTACCCACATTCTTTTTTGAGGATCCTGGTATAATGATCGAATGATTTTGTTCTCTAAGTTTTTAACGGGTAAGAAGCTATTCCCCTTATCAGCGCTCATGAAAAGGCCCATTAAAGTCCCTACCCAAATTTGTTCTTTCTTATCCTGCAGCAGACTGGTGATTGGAGGATTTTCCTTGGTATTCAGTGCAAGGTGTGTAATGGCTTTATCACTCTTATTAAAAATCCAAAGGCCAAACCGGCTGGTTCCAACCCATACATTGCCAGACAAGTCTTCCATCATCTGCCCGTAAAATCCAACATTATTCCCGGGTGGATTTTTAAGTGCAAGAAGTTTCCTGAAGTGCGTTTCGTTTTTTTTTCTGTAGAAGATATGAAATCCTTTGTCTTCGCCCATAACCCAAACACCCCCTTCAGCATCTACTAATATGTCTCCTATATCGTAAAGTCCATTTAAGCTATCCCTTAGAAAATGATTGTTCATCCGCGTGAAACGACCAAGCGTTTGATCCCATTGACAAAGGCCTCGTTTTGTACCAACCCACATTGTATGGTCAGTTCCAACTTCAAGGCAATTGATAAAATTACTTGGTAATGTATACGGATCGTCAAGGTTAGATTCAAATGTTTCAAACTCGTAACCATCGTAACGGTTAAGTCCGTTTAGCGTGCCAACCCAAAGCATACCCAATGCATCTTGCTTGACATCGCTTATGGTGTTTTGAGATAAGCCATCTTCAACTGTGAGGTGCTTAAATGGCAAAGACTGCGCGCATGCCGCTGATGATATGGCGCACAAAATGAAACCCAGCAACCCGAGTCGACTTACACAATACAATTTCTCCAACATCGTAGTAAAATTTAGCGGAGTGATTTCGCTGGCATTAATCAATATGTTTAGTTCTCAACAAAGAACTACCAAGTTATGCGTTTTCAGGGAAAGCGCGAATGAAATTTAACAACAAAGCCTGTGGAGAAGTAGGAACAAAAAGAATAAGCATTTTTGGTGGGACTTTTAGAGATATACTCCATGAGTTTGGGAACATATTCCACCTCTCGCAATCGGCATCTGCTTTAAAATTAACTCATCGTTACACATGTTAATTAAGACCATTCATTTTTTGGTAGGGTAATTTTTGTCTTTCTATACTGTGGCCAGCAGCGTCTTTACTTCGTATAAACAACTGAAATCAAGTTGCAGGGCAATTTGTTTTCATTGCACGTGGCCATGTCCTGATTGCCCGGAAACACACCATGTAATAAATTGGGTAGCACGAGCGAAGCAACTTGCCCCAGGAAAATTGTGTTGCAACGCTTAAATCGGAACTATTGACCACGCCTTTGGGAAAATGGTTCATTCGATTCCGGCAACGTTAGCATAGGTTTGTATTTCCGCACAGGCTCCTCAAGTCGTGCGGGACAATTCAATAATTTTAAAATTAAACCGACAAAAGACATGAAGAAAAAACTACTACAATCTTACCCAGCCAGATTATTCGGACTCTGGCTAGCAGTTGTTCTCGGTTTTGGCTCAATTATGAAAAAGCAAAAACTACTAATTGTTCATTTAGTCCTGAGTTTAATGTTGTTAGGCAATTCTCAGGTATTTAGTGCAGATGTGCGTGATATTTCGCCTATTACGGATAAAATTTTAATGATACATTTTAATGATGGTCACGTTGATTATACTGGAATTGGTGAACCGAACGTCCGGAATTTCACCATGTATCATTCCGTATTGAACACCACCAATGCCGATAACAAATCAAATTACACAATTAAAAGTTTAGATGATGTAAATTTTGGTTCGGCCGGTAAATCGCCCCTGAATATTGGTCGGAAATCAAAAATGGTACATGTCGGGAATATGTTTGAAGCATCTGTGCCCGATTATCTCAGGTCACACCACGTATTTATCGAATTGCCGCATGCTTTGGTGCCCGGCAGGACATATACAGTTGTTTTAAACAATTTGGCATCCAGTTCAAATGAGTGGACCTTTAAATATGAACCGATCAATTTGAGATCGGAAACCATCCATGTAAATCAAGTTGGGTTTCGCCCCAACGCTAAAAAGTATGCTTACCTCTCTCAAAACATGGGCAGTTTCAATGCAGGTTTGCATCAGAATGGGGGGTTAAACTTAAGCGATTATAACAACACTTCCTTTAGGGTAGTTAATGCCACTACAGGTGCCATTGTATATACGGGTAACATTACCCTGCAAAAGGGTAAAACTTCACCAGATTCACAAAATGGCAGTCACTTTGGCCCCAATAGAAATTTTACAAATGCAGATGTATGGCAATGTGATTTCAGCTCATTTTCCACACCTGGCTACTATAAAATTGTTGTTGATCGCATGGGCAGCTCTTATCCTTTTGAAATAAAAGATGATGTATACAGGGACGCCTATTATACTGCTATGCGTTCGCTGTTTTTTCAACGTGCGGGTATCCATAAGGAAATTAGCGAACACAATAATTTGCTTTATCCAGCTTCTCATGTGAATAATAAAATGTATTTCCGTGATGCCGGAAGAGGTGAATATCCGGAGCCAACAGATTTATCAAAAGAGATAACCGGTGTCTGGGGCTGGTATTTTGATGCGGGTGACTGGGATGGTATTTTGAACTACCATGCCAAAGTTCCGGCACTTCTGCTATTGGTTTACGACATGAATCCGGAAAAATTCAGAGACGGAGATGTTGGAAACCGCTGGAAACGAAATGAAGGTGATGCGTGGATCAACGAAGGTTCAAATGGTATTCCCGATATACTCGACGAAGCCAAATGGTTGATTGACTTTATGAAACGCGCCAGGGAACGTCTGCAAGCCAGTGGACTTGGTAGTGGCGGAGTACCTTCGTATGTCGGCGTTGATGCTGGTGCAATGGATGGCAAATCATCATGGACAGATACGCGGAAATTGAATATCAACCGCCAGGATGCGGGTGTTACTGCCATGCATGCCGGATTGTCGGGATGGCTTTCTGCCTGTTTAGTAAAAGCCGGAAGACCTCAATCTGAAGTAGATTATTATAAAAACGAAGCAATCAGTGCCTATACATGGGCAAAGAATAATGGAGCCTCAGGTGGCGATCTTCAATTTGGAGCCGCCGGATTATACCGTGCTACCGGCACATCTTCCTACCAAAGTGATTATATTAATGCGTATAACGTAGGCAATTGGGAGTATTGGGCCGGGCCAGACTGGGATCAGTTGGCTGCTTGTTTGTACGTTATTATACCTAATGGTCACCCAAACCTCAATACTTCTCATCGTACAACGGTAAGAAACAGCATTAAGTCGGGAGCAGATAATTTTTGGGTAAACGATGGAATGACACGCGGTTTCAGAGCAACTCACATAGCCGGTGGGCAAGCGAACTTCCTAGGCATTTTTGGCACCCCGCGTACCCTTATGCAGGCTGTGACCCATTTTGTCTCTAACGATACTAAGTATCTGGACGCTACGCAATTTGCTGCGGATTATA
>JBBRKB010000307.1:0-5220 GCA_038218385.1 Cytophagales bacterium
ATCTATTTTTTTTAGGTCAACATGTTCTTCTTTTATCTCGGTTTCATAAATATGAAATAAAATCTTGTAATTTTTATTTACAAAGTCAGCCCAGATTTTCCAGTCGTCCTTTGTTGTGTTGTGGACGTATATGTCACGCCAAGAGCCGTCGCAATAATATATTTTTTCTTTAATTTGTTCCCATTTCATTTGTCTGTACACTTGTTCTTAATCTGTACACTTGTTCTTAAAATGACGCATAACAATTGGCTATACGACATATGTCGCTTTTACCCCCGATTTGGCAGGATAAACGACATATGTCGTTTATCTCCCTTTTGTGTGAACCGCTTCTCCCAATATTTGGTCAATCTGGTTCGGTGTCAATTGTTGGCTGCGTAAGTTCAATTTAATTCTTTTCATCTCAAAATTCGATTGAAAGTTTGTCTAGCGGACTTTTAATGTCACACAAGGTCTTCGTAGATACATGGGCATAAATTTCGGTAGTCTTTGGCGAACTGTGACCGAGCAAAGTCTGGATGTACCGAAGGTCAGTTCCATTCTCAAGCAGATGTGTGGCAAATGAGTGTCGTAACGTATGGGGTGTAGCCGGTTTGGTTATTCGGGCTTTCTTTAGTGCAGCATGCAAAATTTTTTGAACACTTTTAGAACTGTATGGCTTTGCCTGCCCGCCTTCAAACAAATACATTTTAGGTTTACAGATCAAAAAATATTTTCGCAGCAACTGAAGCGTGGTTTCAGAAAGTATCGTGGTGCGGTCTTTTCTTCCTTTTGCATCACGTACCAGCACTAGCTTTCTATCCGATTGAATGTCGCTTAGCTTTAAATTGAGCAGTTCTGAAATGCGCAGGCCGCAACTATACATGGTCACCAGAAGAGCCTTGTGCTTCAAATTATGAACAACCGAAAAGAGCCTGCTCACCTCCTCTTCACTTAGCACCAGCGGAAGTTTTCGTTCCTTCAACGGGCGGTCTATTTCATAAAACCGCTGCGGCATATCGAGCACCTGTTCGTAATAAAACTTGATGGCGTTGATCACCTGGTTTTGATACGAAGAAGATTTGCCAGCCTTCACAATCTGGTGTACATAGTGGCGGATATCGATTTCGTTTATCTCAAACAGTTTCTTGTCTTTATGAGCATACACAAACTGGCCAAATAAGTGTGTGTAGGTGCGGGCTGTGTTTACACTATAGCGCCGCGTTTCCAAAAGCTGAAGATATTCTTTGGGACACCAGGCTGCTTTGTTTTGACTTTTGTTAGCAACTTTTTGTTTCAACTCAGTATAGTCTTCCACCACTCCGTGCGTGTGTATGGGCTTGTTCTTAAAAAAAAAGCGGCAGTTTACCCACGCTACTCCTTTGAAGGTCGAAAAAATGGCGTTGACATTGGAAGGCGTGTTTTTCACAAACACCATGCTATAGCCGTTTGACCAACGTGGGGTATCAAGCGTTTTGACCAGCACATGAATCACCTTTAAAGGAAAAAATTGAAGGCCAATGCATTTTTGATCATCAATCAAAAGATGGCGAAGCGTAATAGCGGGTAGCTTGTTTTGTATCATGTTGATAGCGTTGTAAAAGAAGCGTTGCCAATTCTCGTAAAAGAATGTACTTTATCCGTGTTATTACCCGTGTATAAACGGATAGACACGGGTAAGCAACGGCTAGCAATCGGCTGGTTCGGATCTTGAAATATCGGAACTTGTCAATGCCCTGATTTTACATATCAATAAAAACGCGGTCAGGCAAAGGCTACCGATCTTGAACACGAATAGTAACAAAATATGACGCCTCGAAAATGCCCCGTTTGCAGCGCAGACCTTATCGGCCGACAGGATAAAAAATTCTGCTCCGACCAATGCCGGTTCACAGCTAACCAAGAAAGAAAATCGGTCAATGACAAAACCATCATTGACACCAACAAAGCCTTACGAAAAAACCGTATGATATTGAAAATACTTTGTCCGGAAGGAATGACTACCGTGCGGAAGGAAGTTTTGCTAAAAATGGGCTTTGATCCATCGGTCTTTACCACGCTTTTCATCACCACAAAAAAGCAAGTCTACTACCTTAGCTACGACTACGGCTTCACTCCTCTTATGGAGAAAGGAATTGAACGGGCATTGATTGTTCACAAACAAAATTATATGACCAACCTCGATCCCTGGAAGTTTGTTAAAAAATAGAATGGAGCTACTCTTAAAATGTGAGCTTCTACACCAGCATCTTATAACCTCAAAAGGCGGGCTGTTCCTCTCCGAAAAATGGTGAGGGAAAATTCAAATTTGTAAGGTCATGGGGAAATCAAAAAATCCCAACACATCACCTTTCGGACTTATGGCCATAAAAAAAATCCGCTACCACAAAACGTGATCAACGGATTCTTAGAGGCGCTGAGCGGATTCGAACCGCTGTGGAAGCTTTTGCAGAGCTCTGCCTAGCCACTCGGCCACAGCGCCATTATGTTAATGGGCAAAACTAATAATTTCGCCTTGTTTTACAACGGTGTAAAAAAACAAAAGGTGGCCAATCGACCACCTTTTGTCTCAATAAAATTATAAACTACTATTCTACTCCGTCTTTTGGACCAGACATTTTTTCTTTCAAAGCACTCAACGCTTCGATGTCACCTAAGGTAGACTTTTCAGACTGCTGATTGATGTTGTCAATCGACTTGCCTTTAGTCGGTGCCTTCTTCTTGGCTGCTGCAACCGGAGTTTCTTCATCTGCAGACCATGTCGCTTTGTGTGACAAGGTAATGCGTCTGTCATCCTTAGAGAACTCCAATACTTTGAAGTCAAGCGATTCGCCAACCTCCGCTTTTGTGTCGTCCTCTTTCGCCAGGTTCTTGGCCGCACAGAATCCTTCAATACCATAAGGCAACTCAAGCAATGCGCCTTTGTCGTTCTTGCTGGTGACGGTACACTTATGATCCGATCCAATCGTAAAGATGGTCTCAAAAGTATCCCAAGGATTTTCTTCCACATGCTTATGACTCAAGGCCAACCTGCGGTTAGAAGCATCCAGTTCAAGAACCACTACTTCCATCTCCTCGCCTACTTTCACGAATTCAGAAGGATGTTTGATTTTACGTGTCCAGCTTAAATCGGATACGTGCACCAGGCCATCGATACCTTCTTCAAGCTCGATGAACAAACCAAAGTTGGTAAGGTTTCTTACGATACCTTTATGACGTGTACCTACAGCATATTTCGTTAACACATCTTGTCTTGTCCAAGGATCTTCAGCAAGTTGTTTAATACCCAATGACATCTTTCGCTCGTCACGGTCTAATGTCAACACTACTGCTTCCACCGCGTCACTCACTTTCATGAAGTCTTGCGGATTGCGCAAATGTTGTGACCAGCTCATTTCCGAAACGTGGATCAAACCTTCAACACCAGGTTGCAATTCAAGGAATGCACCGTAATCGGCAACATTAACAATTCTGCCTTTCACTTTTGTGCCCACTTGAATGCCAGCATCCAAAGAATCCCAAGGATGTGGAGTAAGTTGCTTCATGCCCAATGAAATGCGCTTCTTCTCTTCATCGAAATCAAGCACAACCACTTTAACGATCTGATCAAGTTTAAGCAATTCGTCTGGATGGTTGATACGTCCCCAGCTGATATCGGTAATGTGAAGCAACCCATCAACACCACCTAAGTCGATGAATACACCGAAGTTGGTCATGTTCTTAATGGTACCTTCCAATACTTGTCCTTTCTCAAGGTTGTTGAGGATGGCCACTTTCTGTTGTTCAAGATCTTTTTCAATCAACACCTTATGCGACACCACTACGTTGTCGTTCGTGTAATTAATCTTAACAACTTTTACTTCTATTGATTTATTAACATAAATATCAAAATCGCGAATAGGCTTCACATCAATTTGTGAACCTGGCAAGAACGCTTCAATACCATGTACATCTACAATAAGACCACCTTTGGTACGGCGTTTTACAAAGCCTTCGATAATCAGATCTTGATCCAGTGCTTTTTGCACATTCTCCCAACCTTTTACAAGCTTGGCTTTTCTGCGGCTCAATACAAGCTGACCCATTTTGTCTTCCCTTTCTTCAATGAAAAGATCCACTTTATCGCCAATCTTCAGCGAGGCCATATCCTTGAATTCCGCTAACGGAACAAGGCCGTCAGACTTGAAACCAATGTTTAAGATCACGTCACGATTGTTGATCCCTACGATGATCCCTTCCACTACTTCACCTGAATTAACCGTGGTGACCGTGCCGGAATACATTTGTTCCATTTCACCGCGCTTGTCAGTAGAGTATCCTTCTCCAAATCCTTTGCGCTCAAACGCATCCCAATCAAACTCACCAGGAGTAAGTTTCTCACGGATTGATCTTTTCAATTCGGCTGCGGGGATGGCTTCACTGTCGATTTCTTCTTCTTCTTTAGGAACTTTCAAATCTTCAGAAGCATCTTCGTCATCAAAATCCAATGTTAAATTTTTTGATTTTTTGGGGGCTGATTTTACATCATCAACATCCATGTCGGCACTTTTTTTAGGTTTGTCAGTGCCCTTTTGTACTTTCGCCATGCGTATTTGCCCTTCTAATTACATGCAACACCCGGGCTGATGCTGCAATTTTGTTTAGATTCCTTGAAAAAGTTTCAAGGCCCACCCGACCGGATAGGGGCGCAAATGTAAGGCTTATTTGGGAAAGTGACAATGTGGATCGGCAAAAACCTCGCTACGGAATGTCCTCAAATTTTAATGTTCCCAAAGCATAATTGATCAGCAAGCGCTGGAACATTAAAGTGAAAAGTGAATTTTGAAAATCGCCTTGCGCCTGTATGTACGTCTGATTGACAAGGGCGAGTTGCACAATGTTGGAGATACCTAAGTCGTAACGTTCCTTTTCAGTTTTATAAACAAGCTCTGCTGCACGAAGCTGGGCAGATGAAACATCATAATTGGTAATGGCATCTTTAAAATTTTGATAGGCGCGGATGACATCACCCTTCACCTTCACCTCGGTATTTTGGTGGGCTAACTTTGCATTCTTATATGTAACTCTTGAATTTGCCGCCTGAGCACGATAAAGCAAACCATTGTAAATAGGGATGGTCATATTTAATCCATAGTTCAACTGCGTATTATCTCGTGCAAACTGATCATTAAAAGAACGGTTGGGCTCGCCATAAATATAATTATACCGTGATCCAAAACTGGCACCGGCATAAATACTTGG
>JBBRKB010000308.1:0-5214 GCA_038218385.1 Cytophagales bacterium
TGAAGTCTATCTTGCCATGCGCAATAAAAATCCATCCATACCTACTGTATTGGAAACGATTCGCAAAAAGAATTTTTCAAAAATTGTAGTGCTGCCTATGTTCCCGCAATACGCATCGGCATCTACAGGATCTGCATTGGATGAAGTAATGCGTGTGGTCCGCTCCTGGTGGGTGATTCCGGAGCTTCGGATTATCTCTCAATATTATGATCACTCACTTTTTATTGATGCAATTGTTGAGCGCGCAAAGCAATATAACCTGGATGTGTATGATCATATTTTATTTTCGTATCATGGCCTTCCGGACAGACAGGTGGATAAGGTTTATGATGAAGGACTTTGCGCTGATCACCATTGTGAAAATGAAATCACCGAAGAAAATAAATTTTGTTACAAGGCCACATGCTATGCCACTACGCGGCTTATCGTTGAGCGATTGCAGATAAGAACCGATAGGTATACAGTATGTTTTCAATCACGTCTTGATAAAAAATGGCTCACTCCTTTTTCTGACGAAGTAGTGGCTGAATGTGCAAAGAAGGGAATGAAAAAAATATTGGTTTTCTCTCCTGCCTTCACGGCCGACTGCTTGGAAACCATTATTGAAATAGGTGATGAGTATCAGGAAATTTTCGTTGAACATGGGGGCGAAAAAGTGCAGCTGGTGGAGAGTCTTAACACCCATCCTTTGTGGATTGATTGCCTGGCTGATTTGGTTGTAAAGCATAATTAAAATTTAAAAAAATGGCGGACACATTACCTGAAATGAATTTTCATACGCGCAAATGGGTGAAGCCTGAAGACCTTAATCCAAATGGAACCTTGTTTGGTGGAAGTCTGCTGAAATGGATTGATGAAGAGGCAGCCATCTATGCGATCATTCAATTAGAGAACCATCGGGTCGTTACCAAGTTTATGTCGGAAATTAATTTTGTGAGCTCGGCACGGCAGGGTGATATTATTGAGATGGGCATATTGGCCACTCACTTTGGCACGTCTTCACTAACGGTACAATGTATCGTGCGGAATAAGTTGACGCATAAGACTATTCTTGAAATTGAACGCATGGTCTTTGTGAACCTGAACGATGCAGGGATTCCAACACCACATGGTAAAGACAAGATCACGTTTGTGAAAGATCGCCTGAAAGGGGCATGAAAACATTTGATGATTTTTTCTTTTCAACAGAGCCTAATGAACAAAAGATAATTACCCGGCTACGCCACATTATCTTGGAAGCATCGCCAAAAATTAAAGAAAAGCTTTCGTATGGTGCTCCATTTTATTTCATTCACCAACGCATTTGTTTTATCTGGCCGGCATCGCTCGCGTTGAGTGGAATAAAGGAAGGGGTAAATTTGGGTTTATGTAAAGGACATTTACTTTCTGACGAGCAGAAAATCTTAATTAGAGGAAATCGTAAAGAAGTGTATTACTTAAATTTCAAATCACTTACCGATATCAACGAAGAATGTGTGAGGGAATTAATCCAGGAAGCCATTTTGGTGGATGAGGGGTTTGCGAAAAAGGCAAAACGCACCATCCGCTAACCTCACTCCACCTTCTGCAACCGTCTCAATTTTTTAAACTTCCATGCGCTGATCATCACCACTAGCATGGTCATGCTGCCGCCAAAGATTACCGATGGAATAGTGCCCATTACCTTTGCCGTTACACCGGATTCGAAGGCACCGATCTCATTGGACGAACCAATGAAGATATTGTTAACCGCCGAAACCCGGCCTTTCATATTTTCAGGTGTGAGGGTTTGCAATAACGTTCCTCTTACGATCACGCTTACACAATCAAAAGCACCACTAACCGCAAGAATGAAAAGCGAAAACCAAAAATTGGTTGACAGAGCAAATGTGATCATGCAAAGTCCAAAACCGGCCACACTGTAAAGAAGGATTTTTCCAAGGTTCCGTTTAATGGGATTGTGTGTAATAATGGCGGCCAACAAAAGTGCACCAACCGATGGTGCTGCGCGCAACAGGCCAAGGCCCCATTCGCCTGTGTGAAGAATTTCTGATGTAAAGATGGGCAACAAGGCCACGGCGCCTCCAAACAAAACAGCAAATAAATCTAAGGTGATAGCACCTAAAATAATTTGATTGCTAAAAACAAAACGAAGTCCCGCCAAAATCTTTTCGCTTACACCTTGCTCCTCTTGTGATGATGGCGGTATTGCCCTTCCGGGAATGTTAAAGAAAAAGGTAAGGCCAATGATTATTAGAGTAACATCAACTGCATACGCGGTGGTAACGCCAAACCATCCATACATAAAACCACCCAGCGCTGGGCCTGCTATTGCAGCGGCTTGCCACAACGAACTGTTTAAGGTAACAGCATTGGTATAGAGTTCGCGCGGCACAAGTTGTGGCATAAAGGAAAAGGTAGCGGGTGCAAGAAATCCACGCGCTATGCCACTGATAAAAATAACGATGTAAATAGGAACAACACCATAGTTTGTAACGAACGACTCAGGTGTGGTTGAAAACAAAAGCAATAAGGCAGAGCAAAACAGTAAGGTGCTGATGGTGGTGAGAATTATTTTCTTTCGTTGTACGATGTCAGCTAAATGTCCAGCATATAATGAAACCGAAATAGAAGGTATAGCTTCGGCCAACCCGATTAGCCCGAGCGATAATGGGTCTTTAGTGATTTCATACACCTGCCAGGCTACAACAACGGCTTGTATTTGTATGCCTAGTGTAGTGCAAAACCGGGCTGATACAAAAGAACGGTAGTCTCTTATCTGAAGGGAAGCATAGGGATTTTTTTTTGCCGCAGGCTCACTCATGAATTTGTTGCCAGCAATTTATCAATGGCCGCAATGGCCAATGCTTGCCGTTGTTCTCGGTTACCTCTGATTTCAACAAACGGTATGGTCATAGCGCTTACCTCTTTTAAATAAAGTTCGTACAGATGTTCTCTTTTATCCGGATGCTCACGTTGAGGATCTTCTTCCCACGGTATATCAATGTAGGTGAGCAGTTGAAGGTCGTAAGTTTGTTTTGCCATGCTTTCTAAAATGGCTTGATCGGTTTCACCAAATTTAACTTCACTCCATATTTTTATTACCACCAGATTGGTGTCACAGATCAGCAACTTGTTAGCATCTTGCATCCAGGTTTCCTCAAGGCGGAGTTGGCCGTGTGCAATGGTTGTTAGGTCTGCTTGAGTGTACGGATTGATGAGGTTGTCAATGTAGCCGCGCGCATATTCAGGCACCCATGTGGTTTTGTAGTGGGATGCTAAAAACGCAGCGAGATCGGATTTTCCCGTACATTCGGGACCAACAATCGCTACTTTCTTTACTTCAACTGGCGTTTGTACATTCATGGTGCGAAATTGCCTTTTATTTTAGTAAATAGAAACGGATTTGGACATCAAATTAGAGAAGAGACGGTACTCACTATTTTTTTTAAACAAACACAGGAGTGAAAAGAAGGGAAATAATTAAACGGTTTGGATTAGGTGTATCAGCGGGCATGATCATACCCACGTGGTTGAGTTCTTGTAATGATAATGTTAAGATTGCACCTACCTTTAAGTACGATGGCGTTGTCGCGATCATTGGTGCGGGAGCAGCGGGTTTATATGCTGCCGATATATTATTGTCGCAGGGCGTTGACGTTGTTATTTATGAAGCATCGGGAAGAGTTGGCGGAAGGATTCATTCACTGCGCACTTCCGATACACCATCGGATGCCCTGCGCTACACACCTAACAATGTGCCTAACAATAATTTTCCCATTGAGCTTGGCTCTGAATTTATTTTTGGGTCTGATTCTTTATGGGGCGATATGGTGGCCAAACAGAAAGTGCCGATGGCCGATGTTCGCAGTGTAAAGCCTGATGATGCTTATATTCTGGATCAACTTTTTAAGTCATCAGCGGATGTGATGGATGATGCAGATTTCATGGCAGCGAAGAATTTTCTTGAATCACTGAAGACCTATTCAGGAGCTAATGTTTCCGTTCAAGAAGCCATACAGTCAGCAGGAATTAATGAACGGGTACATGCCATTTTAAATTCGTGGATTGGCAATAGGATGGGCACGTCCAACGATCGGATAAGTGCCTTTGCTGTTGGTGAGGCTTTTCAAATGATAACACACAATGACACCCTTCTTTTGCCCATTAATAATCCCATGCAAAATATTTTGCTTTCACGGTTTAGTAACGCGGCATCAAAAGTAAAATTGAATACAGCCGTCAAGTCGATTGACTACAGTGGTGATACAGTGACCCTTGTTGATCAAGACAATCAAACCGCTGTGGCGAATAAAGTTATTGTTACGGTGCCCCTTTCCATTTTAAAAGCAAGTGGCATTCAATTCACACCGGCATTGTCATCAACCAAGACAACAGCGTTCACAAAATTTGGAATGGATGCTTCGATTCATGTGGCATTGGAATTCAAGAAAAATATCTGGAACGAAACCTCAGCGTTTATCTATGGCGGTAGCGTAGTGCCCTCTTATTTCAGCGCAAGCACGGGCCGACCCGATGTAAATAAATTTTTGAACCTTACCATCAATGGCTCCGCTGCGGAAACTCTTTCTGCCATGACGGATGATGAAATGATAGCAGCCATACTCGTGGAGTTAGATGCAGCGCTAGATGGACAAGCATCATTAAACATTTCTAAAAACATTGAGGGAAAGAACATCTATGTGATTCGGGATTGGACAAAGGAACCCTACATTAAGGGAGGAATGTCATATCCAAAACCAGGCAGTACAAATGCAGACCGCGAAGCCATGGCCGAGCCTGTTGGTGAAAAAGTTTTCTTTGCTGGTGAGGCCACAGACTTAGTTGGTGATTTTGGTACGATCACAGGTGCGTTGCAGTCAGGAGCGCGCGCTGCGAATGAGTTGCTGGAAATTATAAGGGCATAAAAAATACGTTTGAAAACAGATGTATGCCAACCGTATTTCAAAAAAAATAATTTTGGTTATTCTTTGGGAGGAGCATTTCTTTTTTTCCTCACCAAACTATCAGCGGGGTATGTTGCTTTTAAATAGTCCATCTGTGCCTCTGCCCAATCAGTCAGTAATTTCTTTTGTTCGGCTGTGAGTTTGGCATCGCTGTGCATGCCCAGCCACGTGTAAGAGTCAAGAGGCATCTCGTCTTCTTTTACCATCTCTACTGTTTCTTCAAACTTATGGTATTGAATAGCCAATGGACGTTGCGTAAATTCGCTCA
>JBBRKB010000309.1:0-5212 GCA_038218385.1 Cytophagales bacterium
GATGAAGAGGAAGAAGTAGAAGATGAAGCAAGCCTGGAGCACCGCGCACCCATTGTCACCATTATGGGTCACGTAGATCATGGTAAAACATCCTTGCTTGATTATATTCGAAATACAAAAGTTACAGCCCAGGAAGCGGGCGGAATAACCCAGCACATAGGTGCTTATGATGTAATTACCAAGAGCGGAAACAAAATCGCCTTCCTTGACACTCCTGGCCACGAAGCTTTTACAGCCATGCGTGCCAGAGGAGCAAGAATCACGGATGTTGCCATTATTGTAGTAGCCGCTGACGATGATGTGATGCCGCAAACCAAAGAGGCTATTAACCACGCCCAGGTTGCTGGTGTTCCCATTGTTATTGCCATCAACAAAATTGATAAAGCCGGTGCCAATCCTGAAAAAGTACGTGAATCACTTTCTCAAATTAATATCCTGGTAGAAGATTGGGGTGGTAAATACCAATCTCAGGAAATATCGGCCAAATCAGGAGTGGGTATAGATGACCTTCTTGAAAAAGTTTTGCTTGAGGCCGAACTCCTCAACTTAAAATCAAACCCCAATAAACCTGCTCAAGGAAGCGTTATCGAAGCATCTCTTGATAAAGGCCGAGGGTATGTAGCTACTGTTATGATTCAAAATGGCAGTCTAAAAGTGGGTGACATTTTGCTGGCGGGATCACACTACGGTAGGGTAAAAGCGATGTTTGATGACACTGGTAAAAAACTTGCTACAGCGGGTCCTTCCACACCAGTGCTTGTACTTGGGCTGGATGGTGCACCTCAGGCGGGTGAAAAATTCTCCGTGATGGAAAGCGATCGTGAGGCTCGCGAAACAGCAACCAAACGTGGACAGATACTGCGTGAGCAAAGCATGCGCACGAAAAAACATATTACACTTGATGAGATTGGTCGGAGGCTTGCCATCGGTAATTTCAAACAGCTTAATGTAATTGTAAAAGGTGATGTGGATGGTTCTGTAGAAGCTCTTTCGGATTCCTTATTAAAATTATCAACACCGGAAATTCAGGTGGGCATCATTCATCGTGGTGTCGGGCAGATATCCGAATCGGATGTGTTATTGGCCTCTGCCTCTGACGCTATTATCCTTGGTTTCCAGGTGCGACCTTCCGGTGCAGCTAAGCGGATTGCAGAAAATGAAGAAATTGAAATACGCCTCTATTCGATTATCTACGATGCCATAAACGAAGTGCGGGATGCCATGGAAGGCATGCTTGCGCCAGATGTTGAAGAAGTTATTGTGGGCAATGCTGAAGTACGCCAAGTGTTCAGAATATCAAAAGTGGGGACGATCGCGGGCTGTATGGTTACCGATGGTTCTATCAAGCGCGCCAATCCTATTCGCCTTATCCGCGATGGTATTGTTACCTATGCGGGCAAACTTTCTTCGCTTAAGCGCATGAAAGATGATGCGGCGGAAGTACGCTCCGGATTTGATTGTGGTATTGGCATCGATGGGTTCAACGACATCAATGAAGGTGATATCTTTGAGAGCTACGAAAACCGCGAGACTAAACGAACGCTTAAATAGTATTATAAAATTCAAAACAAATAAGGCCGCCCAGATGGGTGGCCTTATTTGTTTTGTATCGTACCGATAAATAGTTTGTGACTTTTTGAATTGATTTTTACACAGATTTCTCAGTCATCTTATCTGCGCTGTCGGCCATGCGCAGTTGCGCAATAAATTCATCAATCTCGCCATTCATAATGGACGGCAAATTATAAACCGTGTAGCCAATACGATGATCCGTAACGCGGCTTTGTGGATAATTATACGTTCTTATTTTCTCCGACCTGTCACCACTTCGCACCAGCGATCTTCGCGCGGCACCAATTTCATTTTGTTGTTTCTCCACTTCTATTTCATAGAGCTTGGTCTTCAGCATTTGCAAGGCCATCTCGCGGTTAGCCAACTGTGACCGATCGACCTGACAGGTGATCACAATGCCTGATGGCTTGTGCGTGAGCTGTACTTTGGTCTCTACCTTGTTTACATTTTGTCCACCGGCACCACTTGATCTTGCGGTTTGATATTCCAAATCGGCAGGGTTTATTTCAACATCAATATCTTCTACTTCGGGCAATGCCACAACGGATGCCGCTGATGTGTGAACCCTTCCCTGCGTTTCTGTATCCGGCACACGTTGCACACGGTGCACGCCCGATTCAAATTTTAAAACACCATATACGCCTTCACCGCTTATGCTACTGATGATTTCTTTGTATCCTCCGGCAGTGCCTTCAGTAAAATCTACTACCGTCATTTTTAATTTGGTTCTTTCACAATACCGTTGGTACATGCGGAACAAGTCACCTGCAAAAATGGCGGCCTCGTCACCCCCCGTGCCCGCGCGGATTTCCAGCAACACATCTTTATCGTCATTGGGGTCTTTGGGTATTAACAACTCTCTGAGTTCATCGTTGATCGATTCAATTTGGGGCTCAAGTTCTTCCAACTCCATCTTGGCAAGCTCGCGCATCTCCGGATCCTTTTCTTTTGCGAGTACTTCCTTAGCTCCTCTTTGATCATTAAGCAGTTTTTGGTAAGCCTGATACTTGAGTACAATCTTTTCCAAATCGCGATACTCCTTTCCGAGCTGGGAATATTTTTTTTGATCCTTTAGTATTTCCGGCTGCACGATCAATAGACCAACCTCCTCAAACCGGTGCTTTATGCTTTCTAATTTTTCAACCATATAAAAAATGCGAACCGCAAAGTTAATGAATACGGATGATTATTGAGCCGACCTGTTTATACCGTACCTTTACATAGATGAAAAAAATTTATTTTTTGATGTGTCTGATTTTTCTGGGCTGTAACGGATCCTTAACTACCGAACAGCGGAAGGAAATGAGGAAAGCCAGAGAGGCGAACGAAATAAAAAAAATCCCCGAAAATCTACTTCATGAAGCTGCCCTGGAACGGGGCATAGCGGTAATAAAGAAAATGCAGCTTACCCCCACCAACCACGATTCCCTGGAGAAAACAATGGGGTGTAAAATTCGTTGGGTAAGTGAACGGGGGGCCATTAATAATGCTATTGATAAGGAAGTAATGGAGGCGTATAGACAGACCTCCTCAAGCGTTGAAAACATTCAGCGTGTTGGGGAAGATTCCCTGCTCTTTACAAAATCAATTTTTGAAAATGAAAAAACAACCTTAACAGGAATGTGGCGAATTTCGTTTTCGAAAAAAGACCTCATTCGATCCATGTAAAAATCCATTTACGTTAAATGCTTAGTCTCATTATATCGGAAGCAACCAACAAGGTGATCATTTACCAATCCGCAAGCCTGCATATGGGCATATATTACTGTACTTCCCACAAACTTAAATCCTTGTTTAATCAAATCGCGACTTAATGCATCTGATTCTTTTGAGGTAGGAGGTACGTTACTCAGGTCTTTCCATGTATTGACAATTGGCTTTCCGTTTACAAAAGACCAAATGTATGTATCAAAGGATCCGTACTCATTTTGAATTTCCAAAAACCGCTTCGCGTTGTTCACTGCGGCATATACTTTTAACCTGTTTCGAATAATCCCGACATCCTCCAATAATTTTTCAATTTTCTTATCCGTGAATTTGGAAACTTTTTGGGGATCAAAATCAGCAAATGCCTTGCGATAGCCCTCCCGTCTTTTCAAAATTGTGGCCCAACTTAAACCCGCCTGAGCTCCTTCCAGAATAAGAAATTCAAAGTGTACATGATCATCATGAACGGGCACCCCCCATTCTTCATCATGATACTTTATGTATTGGTCAAATTTCAGACACCAGGCACATCTTATTTTATCAGACATAGGGGTAATTAATTTGTGACTAGAAAATCTACCTTATGTTTATTTAAAAGCAAAGTGAACTCTATTAAAATTCAAACGGGAAATAATCTTCGTAAAGAAGTGTAAATTTCACTAGGTGCCGCCACGCAAATAAAATGAAATCAGATCTTAAAATGCGTTATCAATTAAATCTCACAAACTGCCCACTAGTAGAAATGTACTATTTAACTAGTGGTTTTATACTAGTCTAAAAATCAAAATTCCCATTTTTTGATTCAAAATCGAAGATCCTGAATCTTGGAAAACCTTCATACGATTATTTTGCCCTGCATGCAATTTTGAGTTTACGATCTTTCAATACTGGTAGATGAATAAACAAAAAATGGCTACTGGTTAAACAAGAAATGAAAATCCTAGTGGTACACAGGCAGAAAGAGGTCATTGAAAAAGTAAAGTCAGTGCTTGATACACGTGAATCTATAATCCGCTTCTCTGATTCGGGGCTGGATGGGCTCCTAGCTGCTCGAATCGAAAACTTTGACCTCATCATTTGTAGTACTGACCTGCCTGTGATCACTGGATTTGAACTTGTGCGCTCTCTCAAGACGAACTCCGTAAACAAACATACACCCATCGTTTTTATTGCCGACCAGATAAATGACAAAGTGGAGCACATGGCCAATGCCCTTGGTGTGGCATCTCTGCTTAGATTAACTGAATTCAATGAACGATTAGCTACCATTATTGATGAACAAGTTAAAGTCGCTCCTGATACCAATTGGGATGACCTTTTGATAAGAACACAATTACATTAAACCCTCTCGAATAGTTTAGTTTTTACCAACTAAGCTTTACTGAACCACCGCATTGAATGATATGACCTTCAATGCGGTGTTTAGGTAAGCAATCCTTGATTATCGGTATATTATTAACTATTTAACTCTTCTTAACAAAGGTACATTGGTAAACTAATTTCGTTTTGTTTACCAACAACCACTACTTGTATGAAGACAACTAAAAAAGTTATTCTGGAAACGCTTAACGAAATTGACAATGTTCAAGCAGAGAAAGTACTTGATTACATAAAGTCGCTTTTAGGCAGGTCAACATTTTCAAATAATCGACAATTAAAGCAAGACGCTTTAAAACAGATTCGTAAAGCTTTGAGTAAAGAACAAGGTCTTGAGTTTTACCCTTAGTTCTTAATTCAAGTCAATGTATTTGACGTAGTCTTCCCATTTGGCAATAACTGCCTTAAAGTCTGCCGGAAGCTCTGAGTCAAATGAAATAAATTCCTTTGTTGCTGGGTGTACAAAGCCAAGTGATTTGGCGTGCAATGCCTGCCGGTTCAGAATGGAAAAACAATTTTTGATGAACTGTTTATACTTACTAAAGGCAGTTCCCTT
>JBBRKB010000310.1:0-5201 GCA_038218385.1 Cytophagales bacterium
AAAAAAGTTTTAGTGTATACAGACTTGTCATCGCGTGAGTTCCTTTGAATTACTAAATTGCGACTTATGGGAATACGATCTGTTTTGGCAAAACCCTTTGCCGCTTACATAGCCGGTGAAACCAGGAAATGGTCATCGGCACCTCTGGCTTTTCAATCAAAAATCTTTAGCAATCTCCTTCATGTAGGCAAGCAAACTGTTTTTGGCCGTGACCATCATTTTGATGCTATTCAAAACCATGATGATTTCAAAAAGCAAGTGCCCATTCGTGACTATGAAGAACTGAAGCCCTACATTGAAAAAGTTCTGCGTGGTGATTCGGATATTTTATGGAAAGGAAAGCCCGACTACCTGGCGAAAACATCAGGCACCACTTCGGGCACCAAATACATTCCCATTACACGTGACTCCATTCCCAATCATATGAACAGTGCACGCAATGCCATCTTAAGTTATGTGCATGAAACGGGCAATGCTTCCTTTCTCGATGGTGGATTGATTTTTTTATCGGGCAGTCCTGAGTTAAGCCAAAAGGCTGGCATCAACACAGGAAGATTGTCGGGCATTGTGAACCATCATGTGCCTGCTTATCTACGCTCAAATCAAAAGCCAACCTATGCCACCAATTGCGTAGAAGATTGGGAAGAGAAACTGGAAAAAATTATTGATGAGACCATTCAGGCAGACATGACATTGATATCGGGCATTCCACCCTGGGCACAAATGTATTTTGATCGGATTGTTGCGCGCACGGGAAAGCCAGTGAAAGATGTGTTTCCAAATTTCTCGATGTTTATATATGGTGGTGTAAACTTTGAACCGTATCGTGCAAAGTTGTTCGATACCATTGGAAAAAAAATTGATTCGATCGAAACCTATCCTGCATCTGAAGGTTTTATTGCTTATCAGGATTCACAAGAACAGGAAGGTTTATTGTTATTAGCAAACAGCGGAATATTTTTTGAATTTGTTCCTACTGAAGAATATTTCAACGAGAACCGATCACGTCTTACACTGGAAGATGTGGAACTTGGAAAAAATTATGCCGTGATCATTAACAGCAATGCTGGCTTATGGGGTTATTCCATCGGAGACACGGTGAAGTTTGTTTCAAAAAATCCATATCGCTTGCTGGTGACAGGAAGGATAAAACATTTTATCTCTGCGTTTGGCGAGCATGTTATCGGTGAAGAAGTGGAACGTGCCATGAAAATTTCGGCGGACAAATTTAGTGAGACTTCATTGGTCGAATTTACCGTAGCACCTATGGTAACTCCGGATGAAGGGCTGCCTTACCATGAGTGGTTTATTGAGTTTGAAGGAGCACCAAATGATTTGCCCGCTTTTGCTTTGGATCTTGATACACACATGAGAAGACTAAATGTTTATTACGATGATTTGATTTCCGGAAATATTTTAAGAACATTGAAGATCACACCGCTGCAAAAAAACGCTTTCATTGATTATATGAGGTCTCAAGGCAAGTTGGGTGGACAAAACAAAGTGCCCCGCCTGTCGAATGATCGTAAAATTGCAGATGAGTTACGTAGATATGCGCATTAGTATTTAGGAAATTGCAGAACGAAAAAAAACATATTGCCATTCTTGGTTCCACAGGATCCATTGGCACACAGGCACTCGATGTAATCTCATCTCATCCTGATTTATTTCAAGTTGAAGTATTAACGGCGCAAAACAATGCCGACTTGCTCATTGAGCAAGCGCTAAGGTATAAGCCCAATGCGGTAGTGATTGTAAATGAAAATCAATACCAAAAAGTAAAAGATGCGCTTGATAAACACGACATAAAAGTTTACGCAGGAGAAAATGCGTTGGCATCTGTGGTGCAAATGGGAACGATAGACCTTGTGCTCACAGCGTTGGTGGGATATGCTGGTTTAAAACCCACGATCAAAGCCATTGAAGCAGGAAAGACCATTGCGTTGGCCAACAAAGAAACCTTGGTGGTGGCGGGTGAGTTGATTACAGGACTTGCGCGTGAACATGGTGTCAATATTTATCCTGTAGATTCAGAACACTCGGCTATCTTTCAATGTATCATTGGAGAATTTCAAAATAAAATTGAGAAGATAATCCTCACGGCTTCCGGCGGTCCGTTTAGAGGCAAACGGCGTGATGAATTGATGGCTGTGACAAAAGCACAAGCCTTGAAACATCCCAACTGGATCATGGGAGCCAAAGTCACCATTGATTCCGCCACGTTGATGAACAAAGGCCTTGAAGTGATAGAAGCTAAATGGTTGTTTGGCCTTACTCCACAGCAGGTTGAAGTTGTGGTTCACCCCCAGTCCATTATCCATTCGATGGTGCAATTCGAAGATGGGTCTATGAAAGCACAGATGGGTTTGCCCGATATGCGTCTTCCGATTCAGTTTGCCATGAGCTATCCCGGTAGGTTAAAATCAGATTTTCCCCGGTTTGACTTCCGGAATTACCCCGCCCTCACATTTGAGCCCCCAGATACAGAAACTTTCCGTAATCTTGCGCTGGCATTCGAAGCCCTTAACAAAGGAGGCAACAAGCCTTGCGTGCTGAACGCTGCTAATGAAATTGCTGTTGATGCCTTTTTAAAGGATAAAATTGGGTTTCTTGAGATGTCAGGCTTGGTGGAACATTGTTTGGAAAAAATCGATTATATCAGCAATCCTCAATATGAGGATTACGTAGAGACAGATAAATTAACAAGAATTAAAGCTTTAGAACTTATAAACTGATGGATGTTTTGATTTCAGTGGCTCAGCTGATCCTGAGCCTTTCAATTTTGGTAGCGGTGCACGAGATGGGTCATTTGTTGGCTGCCAAATATTTTGGGATGCGTGTAGAGCAGTTTTCGATTGGCTTTCCGCCAAAAATATGGTCCTTTAAAAAAGGAGAGACCGAATACGCCATTAGTGCAATTCCACTTGGTGGATATGTAAAAATATCCGGGATGATTGATGAGTCGCTCGACACTGAAGCGATGAGCCAACCCCCTCAACCGTGGGAGTTTCGTTCCAAGCCAGCATGGCAGCGCCTGATTGTAATGTTGGGTGGCATTGTAGTGAATGTGCTGATGGGTATATTGATTTTTATCCTCCTTACCTTTTTTCTGGGTGAAGAATACCTTTCTAAAGATGAAATTAATGAATCAGGTAAAGTAGAGATTGGCTCGTTGGGTCGTGACATTGGACTTCAGGATGGTGATAAAATTGTGAAGATCAACGGTGAAGACTTCGAAGATTATTTTGATGTATATAAACCAGAAAACCTCATTGCTTCCAATGCATCATTGACGGTTGATCGCAATGGTGAGATGAAGGAAATAAGCATTCCGAAAGCCTTCATTGAAAATTTTAACAAAAAAGATACAAGTCTCACCTTTGTTACCTTCCGTGTACCCGCCGTGATTGGCGAGATTGATCCCAAATCCATTGCTGATAAAGTAGGATTAAAAACAGGTGACAGGGTAATAGAGATAGAGGGCAAACCCATTCACTATTTTGACGAAGTATTTAAAGCTGTGAAAGCAGTAGAAGGTGATGCCATACGTTTTTCTATTCAGCGTGAAGGTCAAGTGATGAAGTTCAATGAGAAATTCACAGGTGAAAGACATATCATTGGATTTACACCGAAGGCATTGGTTCATGTCAACTACGGACTGCTAGCATCCATACCTGTAGGTACAAACAGAGCCTTCACCACATTGACCACACAGATAAAAGCGTTCGGTAAAATCATAAGCGGCGATTTGTCATTTAGGAAAAATATCTCAGGGCCAATCGGCATGACCAAAGCCTTTGGGCCGACATGGAACTGGGTAAGGTTTTGGACACTTACGGGATTACTTTCCCTTGTATTGGCGTTCATGAATTTACTGCCCATACCCGCATTGGATGGCGGACATGTGATGTTCCTTTTATTCGAAATGGTGTCAGGTAGAAAGCCATCTGATAAATTTTTGGAAGCGGCGCAGAAAGTTGGGATGGTATTGCTGCTCGCACTTATGGTGTTCATTTTCGGCAATGATATTTTCAAGCTTTTCACGAACGGATAATGCTGCTGCTACTCAAGAGCATGTAGGAAATCTAAGTTGACGTATCAACATGAAGGGTTGTCATAAAACATATCCATTCAGACGACAAGTAATCATTTTCTTCTTTGGATAAACATCCGCATGAAACTTTAGTAGCCATCCAAGAAACACTTCATACGTGGATGTACTCGTTTGATGGCTATACATTTCATCAGCTATGCATAAAGCCATCCACTACAAACCGCGCGCTATAACCTTACGGAAATACAAACTTGTCTTGCTACGGATGATCATGCCACAGATTCTGCATCGGGAAATGCGATGGCACGCTTGCTGAAAATGATTTTTACCTCCATCAAAATACTCACCCCAACGACAAGGGTTTTTTGATGTACATGACCCAAAGAGCGTAGCCAGATGAGTGCCTCCTTCAAATGAAACGCCCCAGGTGTTGTCATTTCTCTTAAACACCCGTATCTTCATGTTTTTAAACGCAATATTTTTTAAGTGTGAAAAAAGCACCACTACTCATTACAGTAGGAATCATTGTGTTGTCAGCCATTGGATATTTCGCCTACGAAAAATTTTTTCATAAGCAGGAAGTTGTTCCGTGGGATTTAGTACCTGAAAACACGGTCGCAGTTTATGAATCCAGCACATGCACGGAGTGTATTGAGCCGGTCAAGAATTCTTCCTTATGGAACATTCTGAACAAAGCTGCCTTCTTTGATAAGAAGCGTGATTCTGTCCAAGCTATGCTAAGTTTTCTTACTTCGCCAAGAAATGGTTCGCTCGCTTCTATGCATGTGACCAAGAAAGATGATTTCGATTTTGTTTTTTACGTTCCGTTGAAAAACATAAATGAACGCAAGCTGTATGATGCCACCATGGACTCTTGGAAGGCGAAGAAGACGGGCAAGTTTAGTGTGCGTCAACTTAATGATGTGGAAATCCACGAGTTCGCCACAAAGGACTGCACATTTTCATGGGCCTTGCTAGGCAATGTTTGGGTAGGAAGTTTCACGCCCTTTTTGGTGGAGGATATTATTCGCGTGTATGGAGAGGGAAACAACGCTTCCTTTAAAATGAAAATTGCCGATGTGTACAAAATGCCCAAGCTTAAAAATGATGCTGGCAATCTCTATGTTCATCTTGAAAATTTTTCATC
>JBBRKB010000311.1:0-5196 GCA_038218385.1 Cytophagales bacterium
CGATTGAGCATGACTATTTCAATAACAGGAACATCGCTGAAGCGTGGCACTCGGTAATGAGATAAAGATGCATTTAAAATTTTGCCCTCCTTAAAGTCAACCGCCTCGAACAAAGCTCCACCTATTCCCTGCACCAACGCACCCAATATTTGGTTCTCCAAATTACTGGGATTAACAATAGCACCACATTCAAATGCTGCCACAAGTCGTAATACTTTAAAACTTCCATCAACCTGTGTGACTACCTCTGCACACGTAGCAATGGAGCTTCCCTTTTCTTCCCCACAGGCAATGCCATATCCATGTTCGGCAGATTTTTTATTTTTATAACCAAATTTTTCTGTAGCGGCCACTAACACATCGCGAAGCCGTGGGCTAGTCATATTTTTTAACCGGAATTCAAGAGGATCCATTTTAATAGAAGACGCGAGATCATCCATGATACATTCACGTGCAAAAATATTGGCTGTCCCTGCGAGCCCACGGTACGATCCCTGTCGCAAGGGTGACTTTACAGGATGATACTTTTCTTCTTTGTTTGCCACATCATACGGTGTCTCAATTCCCGACCCTCCGGAATTGTAATTATGAAACTGCCAGGACGTGAGCAGACCCTCATTTGTACAACTTGCTTTCACATCAATGACACCTGCAGGTCGGAAGTATGCCCAATTAAATTCTTCTTCTCGTGTCCACGTTACCTTCACCGGTTTTTTAACGGCCTTTGCCAGTCGGGCGGCTTCGAGCGCTGCATCACCGGTGTGCTTGCCACCATAGCCCGATCCTGTGTCAGGCACAATCACACGGGCGTTTTCTTTGGTTATATGAAATCCCTTCATCAATTCTTCCTGAACACCAAAGGGACGCTGCGTTCCTGTCCACACGGTAACCTTATCGTCTATCCATTCTGCAATGGCACTGCGCGTCTCCAAGGGAACATGTGCGATGTAATCAATATGAAAGTCATGCTCAACTTTCGCTGCAGCATTTTTAAATGCATTACTAACATCGCCTTTGGAATCACCTCTTCCTTCATCTGCATGTTGCACGAGGTAATCAAAGATTTCATCGCGTGAAGGCTTTGGTACCGTCATCCATTGATCCTGAATTAGCGCAATCGCTTTTTCGGTTGTGCGCACATCAGGTGCGACAACACCAACAAAATTTCCATCTCTTATGATAGTAACACCCGGAATAGATTCCGCTTTTGAAAGGTCAACCGATTCCAATTTGGATTCATAAGCAGGGCCACGAAGAATTTTCCCGTGCATCATTCCGGGTATTTTTAAATCGGAGGCATATTGATGTTCTCCGGTAACAAATGAAACACCGTTAACTTTAGGAAATGACGTGCCTGCAATTTTCCACTCATCTGCGGGAATAAGATCAATCTTCTGATTTACTTTCTGCAACAGCTTCTTTCCTTTTATTATTTCTCCATAGCGCGCAGACTTTTTTGAAGAAATGTTTTTCACCACCCCATTTTCCGCTTTCAATGATGCCTTGCTCACCTTCCATTCCTTCGCTGCCATATCGAGCAGAAGTTCGCGTGCAGATGCAGCAGCCTTACGCAATAGTGATCCCATCACGGGCATAGATAAACTACCAAATGTACCTCTGTCATACGGTGTAAGGCCGGTATCGCCCATAACCATTTCAATAGTATCAACAGCAACATAGAGTTCTTCTGCCACGAGTTGCGCCAAGGATGTGCGTATGTTTTGACCAATCTCTACCTTACCTGTGTACACCGTCACCACATTATTTTCACCCACATGTATCCATGCATTCACCGTTGTATCGTCCACACCATTTCCTGACATTTTTTCGCCCAGCAATTGCTTACCTAGCGAATCAGTAATGAGAAAAGTAATCGCCACGCCGCTTCCCAACATTTTAAAAAACTTCCGGCGATCTAATGAAAATTTATGTAATGAAGAAGGCTGCAGCTCTTCTTTCTCTAGTTGCGTTGGTGTTGTTCTCATATCTAAAAAAATTTAAACAAACGATGTGTTCTTTTATAATCGTTGAGTTCTTAGTCTCACTTCATGGAAACCGATGCACGTTTGATCGCTTTTACAATTCTAGGATACGTTCCGCAACGACAAATATTTCTATCCATGGCGGAGATGATTTCTTCTTCTGTCGGGCTCGGTTTTTTTTCTAACAAAGACAATGATGACATGATCATGCCCGATGCACAATAACCGCATTGAAAAACATCTTCATCCAAAAACGCTTGCTGCAAAGGATGTAAACCATTTTTATTTGCAACACCTTCGATGGTTAAAATCTTTTTGTTCTTGAGTGAACGAATGGGCGTAATACAGGAAGGAATCGGATTGCCATCAACCAGTACTGTGCATGCTCCACACGCACCTTCACCACATCCATACTTACTGCCAGTCAATTCCAATTGCTCGCGCAGCAAGTAAAGCAAGTTAACCGAATCATCTGGCCCGGTATCGTATTTTTTGTCGTTGATGATTATTTCCATGAAATGTTAGTTAACGTTCTTATTTTAAAATTACAGGAGGGTCAGCTTTCGTTCGTTAATCTAACCATTCGTTCGCAGTCAGTCAAACCCTATTATAGGTATGGAAATTTAGCAAGGAAAAAATCCAATCACGGTATTTGAGTGTTGTATAAACGGTATTTGAATATAACAGCAAAGGTGTAGTTTTGTTAAAATCCAAACAGAACACTTCACCATGATCAATCTACTAAAAACGACAAGTGTATTTACGCTGCTGACATTCATTACGATTTCTGTTATTGCCCAGGAATCACCGACAGGAATTTTTAAAGGATTCACTCATGTGAACAATCCTGAAAATCGGGGAATTGTTGGGTACGACAATGCAACTCAGGAGTACATGTTGCAGGGCGCAAGTGGAAACATGTGGTTTGATAAAGATGATTTTCATTTTCTTTGGAAAAAAATAAAGGGTGATTTCATTCTCCATGCACAGGTGGAGTTTATTGGCAAAGGTGTTGACCCTCACCGAAAAGTAGGCTGGATGGTGCGCCACAGCCTGGAAGCAAACTCCCCACAAATCAATGCCGTGGTGCATGGCGATGGACTTACATCACTGCAATTCAGAAAAGCACCTGGTGCGATCACCGAACAAGTAGAATCAGAAGTACGCGGTGCTGATGTGATTCAGCTCGAAAGAAAAGGAAGTACATACATTATGTCGGTAGCGAAATTTGGAGAGCCCTTGATCGCTACTATCTTCAGCGACATTGTGCTAGGTGATGATGTATACATTGGGCTATTTTTATCTTCACATAATGAAGAAGCCGTTGAAAAAGCAATCTTTCGAAATGTAAGGATCACGGTTCCGGCTCCGGATGATTTCAAAACCTCTCGGGACTATATTGGAAGTCATATCGAAGTGATGGACATTGAACTTGGCCATCGAAAAATTCTTTACAGTGAACCTGTATCTTTGCAGGCTCCCAACTGGACTGTTGATGGAAAAGCATTGATCTATAATAGCCAGGGATCATTGTTTCGCTTTGATCTGGAGACCAAAACACCAACAAAAATAAATACTGGCTTTGCCGATCGAAACAACAACGATCATGTGCTGTCCTTCGATGGAAAATACATTGGCATAAGTCACCACAGTAAAGATGATGGTGGTAAGTCTATCATATATTATTTGCCAACCACAGGCGGGGAGCCCACACGTGTAACGGCACAAGGCCATTCTTATCTTCATGGATGGTCACCTAATGGCAAGTATATACTATACACCGGCCAGCGTGACAGTGAATTTGACATCTATCGCATATCAAAGAATGGTGGAAAAGAAACCAATCTCACCAAATCGAAAGGGTTAGATGATGGTTCTGAATATTCGCCTGACGGAAAATACATTTACTTCAATTCTGTGAGAACCGGACTCATGCAACTCTGGCGCATGAAGCCTGATGGAAGCAATCCGGAACAACTTACTAATGATGGTTACAACAATTGGTTTCCGCACATCTCGCCGGATGGGAAATGGATTGTGTTCCTCTCCTTTTTACAAGACATTGATCCGAGTGATCATCCCTTTTACAAGCACGTGTACCTGCGCATGATGCCTACTTCAGGCGGCACACCAAAAGTGATCGCCTACTTATACGGAGGTCAGGGCACCATCAATGTTCCGTCATGGTCGCCAGACAGCAAACACATTGCCTTTGTCAGTAACACACAACTAAAGTAAAAATCAACGAGCATAATAGAAGTGTAAGGCTGACCTGGACTCTTTGACCATGGAATAAATCTTTCGATATTGCCGGTCGGAGTTTCCTTTTTGGAATCCTTTGAAACTATTCTTCGCTGGCGATCATCCGATGAACCTGGTAGGTTTATTGATACATCAGCATTTAAAATATAAAAAAGGAAGATTTAGTTTGAAGTAGAATGGATGGAGTTCAATATTCTGTGAGAAAGATTTAAAACATGAAGCGATTAGGAATTATTTTTACTGTTCTTTTTTTCAATAGTTTAGTTTATGCGCAAAAAACACCTGAAGAATACATCCGTCAGCAGGAACAGGTGAAGCGCACGATGTTGATGAAGGCGCTGGACTCTGGAGTTTATTATATGGACTACGGAAACTATGTGAAAGCCGATGAACGGTTCCAATACGTTTTAAACAATATAAAAGGAGTGCCTTCAGACCTTGCCTATTACTTCGGCAAGAATTCTTACTTCCAAAAAGAATACAAACAAAGTGTTGACTGGCTAAATAAATACATTCAACTAAAAGGCACAAAAGGTCAGCACTCAGAAGATGCCGTCACGTATCTTCAAAAATCAGAAGGCGAATTACTCAAGCAAAAAATATTGGAAAACGAAAAAGCCAAGCAAGTGCTATCAAGTGATTATGAAATTGATTGTGGACCAAGTGAAAAAGTTATTTGTCCCGTTTGCCACGGTGAACATGTTATCATAAAAAGAGGGCCATTCGGAAATGAATATAAAACCTGTCCGTATTGCAATGAACATGGTATTCTTTCGTGTGAAGAATACAACCTTTTGGTGAAGGGTGAATTAAAACCCAAATTTTAGTAAATTTGCTTCTTTGTAATTTAATGTCGTTGATTAAGCACTGCTAACATCCTCTCTTTTGGAGAGGCCTGCCGGTAGGCAGGACTGAGGTGAGGCTATAAAAAGAAGCTTAGGTCAACGATATT
>JBBRKB010000312.1:0-5187 GCA_038218385.1 Cytophagales bacterium
GTACGGGTTATGATGTTTTGAAGTTTTTGAAGGAAAAAAATACCAATGCCAAGATTATCGTCATTAGTGCCTATGACCACGAAGTTTCAGAAGTAATGAATAGGGGTGCGAATATGTTCATTGCAAAACCATTCACCATGAATGCAGTGAATAGTGCGCTCAGATCATTGAACTTCTTGCCTGAATAATTATTAGACTTAATTCTTAACAACACATGCCGAGTATTTTATTAATTGATGATGACAAGGATATTTGCCTGGTTCTATCAAAATTCTTAACCAAAAAGAATTTTGAGGTAAATGTTGCCAACACAGGCGAAGAAGGATTGAAATTAGTCAGGGAAAACACCTATGACCTGATTCTCTGTGATTACAAACTTCCTGACATTAATGGCATTGAACTGCTTCAGAAAATAAAAATTCTAACACCGGGTGTTGCTGTCATTATTATCACCGGCTATTCCGATGTGAAAAGCGCAGTAGCAACGTTTCGTTACGGCGCCAATGACTATGTGACAAAACCTTTATATCCAGACGAGTTGCTGGTTACGATTAATGAGACCATCACAAAAAACCAGGCGCGGATCAGTGGTGTAACAGAAGAAGATGAGGGTGTACAAGAGAGTAGCTCTCCCAAAAAATCAGCTTCCAATTCTTCATTCGATAAGCGATTTATAGTAGGTAAAAGCGCACAGTCTCAAACGGTACAACGTTACATTGAACTGATTGCTCCAGCCGATATGTCCGTGGTGATAAGTGGCGAAACGGGCACAGGTAAAGAATTCGTTGCGCAGTCGATCCATAAATTTAGTCCGCGTGCAAACAAACCTTTTATAGCTATTGACTGCGGAGCTTTGCCCAAGGAATTGGCAGGTAGCGAATTGTTTGGACACATTAAGGGATCGTTTACCGGCGCTGTGAGTGATAAGCCTGGTAGTTTTGAGCTAGCCAACGGTGGAACCATATTTTTGGATGAGGTTGGTAACCTATCATATGAAAACCAGGTAAAATTATTACGCGTAATTCAAGAGCGAAAAATTAAAAGAATAGGGGCAACCAAAGACACATCTATTGATGTGCGATTGATTGCGGCAACCAATGAAAATCTTTCACTGGCGGTAAAAGAAGGCCGCTTCAGGGAAGATTTGTACCATCGGTTAAATGAATTTAAAATAGACTTATTGCCCCTCCGTGAGCGGAAGGATGATATCCTTTTCTTCTCTGAATTTTTTCTTCAAAAGGCCAACCAGTCACTTAATAAAAATGTAAAGGGATTTTCTTCTGATGTAAAAAATTTTCTGACCAATTATTATTGGCATGGTAACCTGCGGGAGCTTAATAATGTGGTGAAGCGTTCTGTATTGCTAACGCTGGGTGAAGAAGTGGAGCGCGACAGCTTGCCGCAGGAGATTATGCAGACCAATGGTGTGACAGCCTCCCATCATGTGATTGAAGAAAGTGTTGGAATGCTAAAATCAATTGCCTGGACAGCGGAAAGACAAGCCATACTCGATGTGCTGGAGAAAGTAAATTATAATAAATCAAAAGCCTCAGAACTTTTGAATATTGATCGAAAGACGCTTTATAATAAATTGAAATTGTATAACATTACAGAGTAATAAGTTGACAATTCAATTGAGGAAAGTTGGTCACAATGAAGATTAAGTATATTCGATATTCATTTATTGGGGTCGTATCTGCTATGCTTATCGTCAGCTTGATCATGTACCGAAACCTTAACAATTATGTTGAGGAGGTAAACCTGATCCGAAGCTCAAATGTACTTATGGCTCAGGCGCAATTGGTTTTATCCTCTATCAAGGATGCTGAGACTGGCCATAGGGGATTTCAACTTACGCGTGACACCGTTTACCTCTTACCCTATTATTCAGCCATTGCTGTCTTGCCCGATCAGCTTAAAAAGTTAGATAGTCTTGTAAGTGATAATGAGTCTCAGAAAAAAAATGTAGATAGCTTGTTGTCTTTAGTGCGTGATCAGTTTCTGATAATCGCCAATATCCTGGCCAATACAAAACGGACAACCTTGTATATGGATAAATACGAGAGCACGCTGTTGACACGGAGCAGACTTAATATGAATGACATTCGAAGGCAGGTGAAAGAAATCCTGGATGAAGAAGAACATATCATCAAGATCCGGTTTAGTAAAGAGATCGACTATCGAAAAGTTGCGCCTTTCACCTTAATGACGTATACCTTATTCGCTTTGTTGGGTGTTGCGTTTTTGTTTTCACGTGTATTGCAGGCACTCCATAGAAGTGAGGTGGCTGAAAAATTATTAAAAAGCAATGTTGAGCAATTACAGCAACAAAAATCTATTACTGAGGAAGCTAAAAGGTTGCTGAACCAAGCCGAGTCATTGGCCGAAATGGGAAGCTGGAAATGGTCGGCACCGGATAACCTGGTGTGGACGGAAGGCCTCTTTTCGATATTTGGAAAGCAAATGAATTCCCCTATTTCATGGAATTCATTTCTTGACAATGTTTATGAGGAAGACAAACCGTTGATAGAAGGTTTTTTGGAAGAGATGAAGGTGTTGGATAAGGCAAAGGCATTTGATTACCGGATATTAAAGGAGGGACGCATACATTATTTGGATATGACCGCAAAGCCGCAGGGTAGTGCGGGCGAGATTATAGGAACGGTGATCGATATTACGGAGCAAAAAGAATATGAAAAGCAGTTGCAGCAATACAATCGTGAATTGCAACGATCCAATGAAGACCTGGAGCAATTTGCATCTGTAGCCTCGCATGATCTTCAAGAGCCACTGCGTAAGATACGCGCCTTTGGCGACCGTCTCTCGCTGAAGTTTGTAAGTGAATTGGGCGAGCAAGGTACTGATTATATCCAACGCATGCAGTCGGCAGCAGCGCGTATGCAAGTGCTCATTGAAGATTTGTTATCGTTCTCAAGGGTATCTCGAGTCGAGGCTGAGTTTGAACTCCTTAATCCCGAAATGATATTGAAAGAAGTTTTGGAGGATCTGGATGTGCTTATCCGAACCAAAGAAGCTAACATAACAGTTGAGCCTGTTCCCCAGTTTAGTGGTAACAAAGTGCAAATAAAAAGACTGTTTCAAAATTTGATATCCAATGGTGTGAAGTTCCGCAAACCAAATGAAGCACCCCACATAACCATAAAAGGAGAAATAGTAAGTCCGCATGATACGTTCAATGAGTTTGGGGTTTCCCTCTCTGGTCATGATCATGTGCGGATAAGTGTGATGGACAATGGAATTGGGTTTGATGTTAAATATTCAGAAAAAATATTCAACATTTTCCAACGGCTTCATGGCAGGGCTGCCTATGAGGGCACGGGAATAGGATTAGCTATATGTCGCAAAATAGTAGCAAACCACAACGGTTTTATTACGGCAAACAGTACTGAGAATGTGGGTTCTGAATTTATTTTTATAATTCCACGCGAATCCGTGTTTTCCTATGAAGTATAATATTAAAATCAATGTCGTTGACTTAAGCAATTTGTTTACCTCTCCGTGAGAGGGATATTGAGGATATTAAGTCAATGACATTGAATTATGAATAGTCTTTTTCACAAAAACAAAAATATTCATGGATGCCATAAAAATACTGCTTATTGAGGATGATGAAGACGATGTTTTGCTGACAAAAGAATATTTGCAGGAAATTGAGAACTACACATTTGATGTTACATGGGAACCAGAACTGGCTTCAGCACGCGAGAAAATCCTCAAAGGCCACTACGATCTTTTTCTCATTGACTATCGACTCGGGAGTGAGAATGGATTAGATCTTATCAAACTAATTCGTGATGACAATGTGATAACTCCAGCCATTATCTTGACAGGCCAGGGTGATTTGAAAGTGGATTTGGATGCGAGTAGTTCGGGTGCTTCTGATTATTTGATAAAGACAGACCTTACACCGGCAATTTTCGAAAGAAGTATTCGGTATGCATTGAGTCAGGCAAAAATTGTGAAAGCCCTGGACGAAAAGGAAAAGAAGTATCGCTCGCTGTTTGAGCGTTCGCTTGATGCCATCTTTCTGGCTACAGATAAACTTGAGTTGATGGATGTTAATGATTCCTTCGTGGAATTTTTTGGGTATGCACAAAATGAAATTGAACACTTGACCCTCGATAAAATTTTTGTGAATAAGGCCGACTACGAATTTTTTCGGGAAGCTTTGCAAAACGAAGAGCAGGTAAAGGAATTTGAAGTTTCCCTCATTACAAAAGACGAGGTTGTGAAGGAATGTGTTTTGAACTGTGCCTTTATAAGAGATCAGGCAAGTGAATTTTGCTGTTATCAGGGTATCATTCACGACTTGTCGATGCGCAAGCAAGCAGAGTATGAAATGCTGATTGCAGAACGGTTGTCATTGACAGGTAAAATTGCAAGAACCATTGCCCATGAGGTGCGCAACCCCCTTACCAACCTAAACCTGGCGCTTGACCAATTACGATCTGAATTTCCCAGCGACAATGAATCTATGAATTTGTATGGTGATATTATCCAGCGAAATGTAAACCGTATTGAACAGCTAATAGGTGAGATGCTTAATTCCTCTAAATCCAAAGAACTAAGTGTAGAATTATTTTCCATAGATGAAATTATGGAAGGAACCATAAGTCTGGCAATCGACCGCATTAAGTTAAATCAAATTGAACTTCAGAAAATTTATCAGCCTGATTTGCCCAGGATATTGGCCGACAAAGAAAAAATTCAAATCGCATTACTCAATATAATTGTCAATGCCGTAGAAGCCATGCAGCCAGGTACTGGCGTTTTGAAAGTGGTAACTTCTATGGATCGCGACAATGGAATTATACAAGTTGAAGTGACAGACAATGGAAAGGGAGTGCCCGCTGATGAAGTTAGGAAAATGTTCGATCCGTTTTTTACTTCCAAGCAAAGTGGAATGGGACTTGGCCTAACATCAACAAAGAATATATTAAACAGTCATAATGCACTTGTTCAAGTAAAGAGCGAAGTAGGAAGGGGTACTTCCTTTTTTATTCAATTTAAGTTAGCAAACTGACCGAAGTGCCTTATTTTTTTTTGAACGTACCCCAAGGCGAAACTTAAATAAAACGGACATTCCACTTTCAAATGAAATGTCCGTTAAGGTTTATTTTTTAAAGAGGGTTCCTCCGAAGATCAACGCCAGCACAAAGAGTACAA
>JBBRKB010000313.1:0-5183 GCA_038218385.1 Cytophagales bacterium
ATACACCTGCGCAAATATGAACGACTTTACCTCCAGCAAAATCAATAGCACCTTTCTCACCCATGTTAAACAAGAATCCATCTCCGGCCCACACCCAATGGCAAAGCGGATTGTAAATAACAAGTCCCCATACGGCAATGAAAATACAATATGCTTTGAAGTTGATGCGCTCAGCAAATGCACCTGCAATAAGAGCGGGCGTGATAATGGCAAATTTGGCTTGAAACATTGCGAATACATATTCGGGCACACCCGATGGCATGATGGACTCATCAATTCCTTTTAACAATACAAAGTCGGGGTTCCACCCAAACCATCCTGTTAAAATGCCAAGATCGAGATTCGGCCCGAAGGCCATGCTGTAACCACAGACTACCCATAGGATAGTCATGATGCCCATGGCCACAAAACTGTGCATCATTGTGCCCAGTACATTTTTGGTGCGCACGAGGCCGCCATAAAACATGGCAAGCCCGGGGATCATAAGTAAAACAAGCATCGTAGAGGTGAGCATCCATGCGGTGGCTCCGGTATCCACCGGTGTTGCTTCCTGAGCAAACAGTGAAGAGACAGAAGTCACCATGAACGCTGCCACCAAAAGGGATGAGCGTAGAATAATTTTCATTTGTAGGTTTAAGGTTGGTTAAAGATTTTAGAACTCGAAATTTAACAGAGTGTTAATAAAGATTCAACCCCATTCTAAAACCTTACAAAGGTTATAATCAGAAATCGATTTCGAAGTTGATTGTTTCGATAATCAACCGTTTTTATGCGAATGAATAGAATAATTGCAACCAAATTTTTCTACGAAGTAGTCATCCAACTCATTTGCTTTGGTAAACAATCCGGCAATCGCTTTGGTAATGTCGGGCTGCAGGGGTGAGAATATATCCGTAAGGTGAACGCGATATGAAACAAAGATTTCTTTTTGATAGATACCGAGTTTGTAAGGATCGATCGGCATAGATAAAATTTCCTCCAGAAAGGGTCCCATATTTTGGTTGGGCAACTGATTGATAGGAGAGGTGGCGTACAAATAGTTCTTGTCATATACGAACAAACGCACCAGTGATGAACCCACATGAAATTCCCAAGATTCATGACCGTGCCTTGTCAACACGGGATTGATGCCCAGGCTTTCAATTGCTTTTTCACAAAAGATGGCAAGGTCAGACAAGGCCGGTTTGGCAAAATATTTAAGATCGATATTTTGTCCGCAGTTGTTGCAGTATTCTGATTCTTCCGAGATCAACGCCGCGCAGGAATCACAGACAAGGTTGAAGTTGCTGTTTGAGATTTGCGTCAACGCATTGAACTCTTCAGCCAACATGGTGATGGGTACACCAAACCCCATGTTGTCTGCATTGTTGAATTTGCTGGTGGTAATAGCGATCACTTTTCCTGATGAGCTTATCATCGGCCCGCCACTATTACCAGGATTTACAGCGGCATCGGTTTGTATATAATGTCGGCCGTCCATCAGCTGGCTTGGCGCGCTTATAACACCTTCCGTCACCGTGTAGGGCATGCCATACGGATACCCGGCAACGAAAACCCTCTCGCCTTGTTTTAGATCAGCTTCCAAATGAAGTTCTAGTTGCGGCAGATCAAATGTGGTTTCTGTTCGCAGCAGCGCAATGTCTTCGTGTGGATTTGCCAAGATAACATTTGCCAGATAGCGTTTGCCGTTGGCATCTTGTACGGAAACACTCTTATGCGATCCGACCACATGGTAATTGGTGACAAAAATATTTTTATCCTTCAAGTAGAAACTGGTTCCGGAGCCTGAGGCTGTGTTTACTTTGAATATGGCTTGTTGAAATGGAGTTGACATGGGAGTTTTTTTTAATTAGCGGTTGAAACAACGACAGTAGCATTGATGGTCTGAAGGCCACCTAACAATATAGCCGAAGCTTCCATCCAAGGTTTTTCAGCGGCATTGGTCAGGCTTCCTAGCAAGATGTTGTTGATGGCATGATCCATATTGTTTTTATAAAACAGATCGTACATACAATAATGGGCTTCAATAACAGAGGCGATGTAACTTTTTTCGTTGTGAAACTTTAGCACTTGGTTGTATGCATTTTGAATGGATGACTTTATTTGCTCATTACTGGTGCGCCATTTTACAGGAATGAAGGTCTCTGAGTGATAGAGATTTTTTACGAACGACTCTTTGCCTGCCTGTTGGATTTGCAGAAGGAATTTTTTTCCCGTTGCTGTTCTGTCATTGATATTGATTTTGCCATTTGATAGTTCGCCATTGACGCGCTCCAGTTCACTTTTTAAGAACCCTTGTATTTGCACGCAAAGGTCAATGCGTTTTAAGGCCATCACGAGGTAGTCCAATGAACTTCCGAACCATCGCTGTGAATCGAAGTAAACAATGAATTCAAATGTTTCGGTGATGATCGCGTTGGTATTTTCCCAGGCTTTATCGATTTCGTCAGTGGTAGGATAGTGAACCTTTGGTTCGACCAGACTTTTGGCTTTGAATTTTTCTTTGAATTCGTCATCGTAACGATCTGCGGTGATACAAATTTCTTTTAGAGCGTAATATGTTTTGAAAGGTTCACAGGTATTTAAGGTGCTGCTATAATAAAAGCTAAGTTGGTTGGTATGAAGTTTCATTTGTGCCAACACCATAGGATAAAAGTTTATCTCCGCTGCTTTTCTGAGCAGGGGAATCCGGTTGGCTTCTGCGATGTCTACCATGGGGCAATGAATGTTAACGGAATCATTAGCTAGGGTAATGTTTACCACAACCGATCCATGTGGAACGCTAAAGGAAGTCTGCGAAGCGTCTCCATATTTCTTTCGCAGATTTGGATTAATGTAATCCAAGAGGTTGTAAAATGAATCGAGATACTTTTTCTCGTTCCATGCCGTGGTTACTGCTGTCCACTTGGCGGTGTCCAGATTGCCTTGCAGATCGCCCCAAAGATTGGGGAAGAATTTTGGTGTGTTGTTCATGGGAATGTTTTGGTTTTTATAAGAGTTGAAATATCCATCAGTAAAACAGACCCCATTGGAATGATAGTCAAGAACGGGTAGTCCATCTGTCCAAATATTAAAAATGTTAACAAGATGAAATAAAACTAAGAAGATTTATTTGAAATGACAGGATTGAAGTTCTGAAATTTTGGATTTACGAGGTGCTATAGGATGTGAATTTTAACGGTATTGTTTTTGAGAATAAAATAAAACCGTATTTTTATAACTGAATTTGAGCCATAGGCTTAGGTTATAAAAAACAAACTTTTAAATTATACTATTATGTCGAAAGGTCAGGACAAAAAGAAAGAAGAAAAAAAGAAGCCTGCTAAAACAGGTAAGGAAAAGAAGCAAGAGAAAAGGGAGAAGAAGTCTAAGCATTAATTATCCCTTCGTCTTTTTCAATTCAGCCTCTGCCCTAAAAAATGGCAGGGGCTTTTTTTTTGCTTTTATGAAATAGGATTTTTCAGAAATATGAGATGGAACTCCTCCCTCAAATCCCCATGTAGGCATGGATACAGGAGGTTTGGTATACCAGCGCATGCATACCAACATTAGATTTTTATATCTTTTAAAAATTCTTGAGCTTGTGTCCATGAAGCGGACACTACTTTCTTTGCTGCTGCTCGTCATGAGTTTGTCAGCATTCACCCAATCCCACACGCCACTACCTAACATTGTCATCATCTTTTTGGATGATATGGGTAATGGTGACCTAAGCTGCACAGGCGCACTGTCGTATCAAACGCCCAACATTGATAAGCTCGCCACGGAAGGATTGCGTTTTACAAACTTCATGACTGCGCAAGCCGTTTGCTCAGCCTCTCGTGCGGGTCTGCTTACAGGCTGTTATCCTAATCGAATAGGATTTTCGGGTGCGCTGTCTCCCAACAGCAAGGTGGGTATTCATGCTGATGAAACCACATTGGCCGAATTAGTAAAACAAAAAGGATATGCAACGGCCATTGTTGGTAAATGGCATCTTGGAGATGAGAAACAATTTCTTCCTTTGCAAAATGGTTTTGATGAATACTTTGGAATTCCATATAGCAACGATATGTGGCCAGTGGATTACGATGGAAATCCTGCTACTGATTCGCGCAAGACAAAGTATCCGCCACTCCATATTTATGAAGGGAACAAGCCATCCATTCCTATCAATACGTTAGCAGATCAGGCGAAAATTACAACCCTATATACAGAGCAAGCAGTAGACTTTATAAATCGCAATAGTAAGAAACCTTTTTTTCTGTACATGGCACACTCCATGCCCCATGTGCCCATCAATGCGTCTGACAAATTCAAAGGAAAAAGTGAGCAAGGGCTTTATGGTGATGTGATGATGGAAATTGATTGGTCGGTAGGCGAGGTCATGAAAGCCCTTCGTGATAAAAAAATAGAAAAGAATACGCTTGTGATCTTCACCAGTGATAACGGCCCCTGGTTGAATTTTGGTAATCACGCCGGCTCAACGGGAGGACTTCGTGAAGGAAAAGGAACATCATACGAAGGAGGCCAACGCGTTCCTTGCATCATGCAATGGAAGGGGACAATAGAAGCTGGGAAAATTTGCAATAGCCTTGCTTCAACCATCGACTTTTTTCCAACTATTGCATCGCTGTTACAAGAACCCTTGCCTGACAAAAAAATAGATGGTGTCAGTTTGATGCCCATCCTTAAGGGTGATTATACTGCTAAACCCCGGAAAGAATTTTATTACTACTATCGAAAGAATAGTTTAGAGGCCGTGAGAAGTGGCGATTGGAAACTTGTGCTGGCGCATCCAGGCCGATCGTATTTGCAACATCCTGTTGGGAAGGACGGATATCCGGGCAAAGCGGAAGAAAATGTTGAGCGTGAGCAGGCGTTGTACGATCTCCGCCGCGATGCTGGTGAACGATACGATGTTCAAGCAGAGTTTCCTGAAGTAGTCCAATCTCTTTTAAAGCTTGCCGACAAGGCGCGTGAAGATTTAGGCGATGATATACTCAGTATTTCCGGTGCAAATAGAAGGGCCATTGGTCAGGTGGAGTAGGTTGTTCGCAAGAAGTGTAAGGAATACTCTAACCGTTCATTTCGAGGAATACACAGAGTATTATCAAACCAACAAATGAACAGTTTGTGATTCGTTAACTTAATACGTAGCTTTGAAAAAATCACACGTATCATGACAACAAAACTTACTTTAA
>JBBRKB010000314.1:0-5163 GCA_038218385.1 Cytophagales bacterium
AAGAGGTACGTACTTCTTTGCCGACACCACGGTGAATGTAGATCCAACCGCAATTGAACTTGCGGAAATTATTGAACTCACCGCGCGAGGTGTAAAATTCTTCAACATTGAACCGCGCGTTGCCGTGTTATCATACTCAAACTTCGGATCATCAAAAGGGGAGATTCCTGCGAAGGTACAAGAGGCTGTACGATTGGTACGGAAACGAAACCCGGAACTTGTGGTAGAGGGCGACATCCAGGCCAACGTTGCCCTTGATACTGTGATTCAAAAAGAAACGTATCCGTTCAGCATGCTTTCTGATAATGGTGCCAACACATTGGTATTTCCAAATCTTGCAGCGGGCAACATTGCCTATAAACTATTAATGGAAATTGGCGGAGCCGAAGCTATTGGCCCTATCTTGTTAGGGATGAAAAAACCGGTTCACATTTTACAATTGGGTAGCAGTATTCGGGAAATTGTAAACATGACAGCCATTGCTGTGGTGGATGCCCAGCAATTAGAGTCGACACCTGTAACACAATAATTATATTGTTCTCTATCGAATATTTTAATGTGTATAAGTCATTATTCGGGTTTGAATTCTGACCTGTTCTATGGATATTTCGTGTTACATCGAAATTTAAATCAACCCGTTATTTATGATTGCCTTTCTGAAGGGAAAACTTATTCAACGTGACCCCACCTTCGTTGTTATAGACGTAAATGGTGTGGGTTATCACGTCCACATTTCTCTACAAACCTACGCTGTTATTAAAGAAGAAGAGAACATTAAATTATTTACACACCTCTCTATTCGCGAAGACGCCCATGTACTCTTTGGTTTTAGCAGTGAGGCAGAGAAAAAATTGTTTCAGATGCTCATATCCGTAAATGGTGTAGGCCCCAACACCGCTATCGTGATGTTATCCTATCTCAACAGCAGTGAAATTAAATCGGCCATTGTGCGTGAGGACGCGGCCACTTTGCAGGCCGTGAAAGGTATTGGTGGAAAAACGGCTTTGCGTGTGATCATTGAATTAAAAGACAAACTAAAAAAAGAGAGCTGGGAAGATTCTGCAACATTCTCTTCTGACCCTCATAATAAAATCCGTAAAGAAGCGTTATCCGCTTTGCTCACGTTAGGTTTACCAAAAGCCTCGGCGGAGAAAAGTGTGGACGCTGTCCTGAAAAAATCAGGAAATACCATTACCTTAGAAGATTTAGTAAAGCAAGCTCTTAAAAACGCCTAGCACGTTTGAAAGTCATTAACAGTACGTATCAGGTTATCTTTAAACTGAGCAGGATCGGCATCGTCTGGATCGGCCTGTTCATGCTTCCTGATATAGCATGGGCACAAAATCAGGATACCACGCGGGTAAAGCGTGATACCGTTAGCCAGAACCTACCTTACAAGCCAACTCCGCGGCCTACCTTTCATCCAACCGACCGCTATGGAGATCCTTTTTCAAGTACGCCGTATGAATCACCCTTGTTCCGCACCGATCAAACAAAATTTGATGTGGAGATTGATACAGCACTTAATTATACGGTGCAGGAAAAAATTGGCGACTTGAATTACCGCCCTGCAGCCTCCATAAGCTTCGAAGAATTTAAACGCTACAAAGATCGGCAAATGCTAAAGGAATACTGGCAATCGCGGTCGTTGGCAACCGGTGGCGAAAACGCTACACAGACAAAAGGCTTTGCTCCAAAAATTTTTATTAGCCCTGTGCTTGATAGGATTTTTGGTGGTAGCTATGTAGAGCTGGTGCCACGTGGATTTGTCACGCTTGATTTTGGTGCAGCTTTTCAGCGGGTTGCCAATCCCTCTATTCCCATTCGGCAACAACGCAACGGGGGATTTGAATTTGATCAACAGATCAATATGAATGTGACGGGTAAGGTCGGGGAAAAGCTCGCTGTCACAGCAAACTTTGACAACAACAACTCATTCGATTTTCAAAACAACATGAAAGTTGAATACACGGGGTTCAAAGAAGACATTCTTAAAAAACTTGAAATAGGAAACGTAAGCCTTCCGCTTAACAACACGCTTATACAGGGCGCACAAAACCTCTTTGGCGTAAAGGCACAAATGCAATTTGGTAAACTTAATGTCACCAGCATTGCATCAACACAACGAGGCAAGGCTTCATCCATTGAAATACCCGGAGGTGGTAAAGGACAAGGCAGGCCTTTTGAACTTATCGCCAGTGGATATGACGACAACCGTCATTTTTTTCTGGGTCATTTTTTTCGTGACAACTATCGCAAGTGGATTCAATCGCCTCCTCAGATTACCTCGGGCGTCAACATTACACGTGTAGAAGTCTACTTGCTGAACCGTAACAATGATACCCAAACACAACGCAACGTTGTTGGCTTGATGGATCTTGGTGAAGGAAGAAGAATTTACAATGATGATATTGTTAGTAACGGGGCACTATTAGCCAACGATAATCAAACCAATAATTTATATGACTTGGTAAAAAACCTGAATCGCGATTCCGATGGCATCAACACTGCACTAGAAGCACTTGGAGGACTGGGCCTTATGAATGGTACCGACTTCGAAAAAATAACGTCAGCCCGAAAATTATCACCTACAGAATTTACTTACCATCAACAACTCGGATATGTAACGTTAACGCGTAAACTTCAAAATGATGAAGCCCTTGCTGTTGCCTATGAGTACACCTATAATGGAATACGCTATCAGGTGGGAGAATTAAGTAATGATTACAGTAACCTGAAAGATAACGAAGTTGCTTTCCTGAAACTTCTAAGGCCAAGAAAGGTAGCCATTCGTGATAATAACAATGTTATCATTCCCACATGGGACTTGATGATGAAAAATATTTACAGTCTGAATGTAAACCAATTGAGCCAGGATGGATTTCAGTTGCGCATCATATATCGTGACGACCGTACAGGTATTGACAACCCACAACTTCAGGAAGGAGAGAATGTACGCAACCGACAACTTGTAGAAATTTTTGGATTGGATCGGCTGAACCCCGTGAACGATCCACAACGTGATGGCAACTTCGATTACGTTGAGGGCATCACCGTCAACTCGCAGAATGGATTGATTATTTTTCCTTATCTGGAACCTTTCAACGATCCGTTGCGCAATGCCTTTGCAAACGAACCGACAAAAGATTTCCTGATTCAAAAATATGTTTACGACACGTTGTACCGAACCACCAAAGCAGAGGCAGAACTTTTTGCCACGAAGAATAAATTTTTCATAGTCGGTACCTACAGTGCGGGTTCATCAAAAGAAATTTTGATACCGGGCTTCGGTGTATCACCGGGTTCGGTGAAAGTATATGCCGGAGGAATTCCATTAATTGAAAACACTCAGTATACCGTGGACTATACGTTCGGTAAAGTGACCATTCTGGATGAAAGTATTTTGAATTCAGACAAAGGTATCAGCATCCAGTATGAGCAGTCCGATCCGTTTGCATTTCAAACGCGCACATTAGTAGGCTCACGGTTTGATTACAGATTATCAGACGATATAAACATTGGTTCTACATTACTTTATTACAACGAACGGCCTATGATCAGCCGTAATCAAATTGGAACGGAGCCCGCGCGTAACCTCATGTATGGAGTAGACTTTAATGTGAATAAGAACAGCCGACTGCTAACCAAACTTGTTGATGCCATTCCGATTATACAAACCAAGGAACAATCTTCTATCAATGTAAGCGGAGAATTTGCGCAATTACTTCCGGGCACATCCAATGTCATCAATGGTGAAGGGACTGCCTATCTGGATGATTTTGAAAACACGGCCACGCCTTATTCACTCATGAGTTTTGCCTCCTGGAAACTTTCTTCTATTCCGAAAACAGAAGACTACCGATATGACCCAAGCAACGGTATGCAAACTATAGACGCTGGCTATAAGAGAGCCAGGATTGCGTGGTATCAAGTTGACAACTTATTTTATAGAAGTGGAAGCGGTACAGTTTCACGGCCGCGCGATATCCCTGCGGATATTAAAAACCACTATGAGCGGGGAGTAAGACCGCAAGAAATTTTTCCTAACCGCCAACAACAGCAAGCTGTTTTTCAGGAACCTATTTTTGATATTGCCTACTATCCGGAAGAGAGAGGTCCATACAATTACAATCCTGATGTTAATAACGCAGGTCTTTTCACAAAACCAAAAGAAAATTGGGGCGCTATCACAACCGCTGTTCGTACAGAAGTTGATTTTGACAAAGCCAACATCGAGTACGTAGAATTCTGGTTGCTTGATCCTTTTATTAAAGGGGTAAATGGCCAGATTGATGATGGCCGCACAAAACAAAATAACAATACAGGTGGCAAGTTGGTTTTTCAACTGGGAAGCATATCCGAAGACATCATGCGCGACTCCAAGCACGCCTTTGAAAATGGATTACCCGCTGATGGCGACCTTTCTAAGGCCACTGAAAATGCTTGGGGGTATGTAACCAACAAACAATATGTGACCAATGCCTTTGACGCTGATGCTCAATCAAGAAAGAATCAGGATGTGGGACTTGATGGGATCCCCGATGTAAAAGAAGTTACTAAGTTTTCCGGATTCCTTAGCGCTTTGCCAAGTGGCGCTTTGGCGGCAGCTCAGCAGGATCCATCAAGCGACAACTTTAAATATTTTTTGGACAGCGAGTACGATGCTGCTGCCACTGGCAGTGTATTGCCTCGTTACAAAAAATACAACGGCATGGAGGGCAACACACCCATTGCTACCAATAGCAATGTGGCCACTTCCAATAGCCCCTACCCTGACAACGAAGACTTGAATGCCGACAATACCTTAAGTGAACTTGAAGAATATTATGAATATGATATTAAGTTACAACCGGGGGGCTTTGCCATTGGCAAAGAGTATGTAGTTGATAAAATGATCGACACCACAAATTTGTCAGGCGAGAATGTTACGTGGTACCTGTTCAGAATACCGGTTCGTGAATTCGAAAACAAATATGGCAACATCACGGGTTTTAAATCCATTAAATACATGCGCATGCTGTTGACAGAATTTAGTCAACCCGTTGTGCTACGCATGGCCAACTTCCGGATGATCGGCAGCCGGTGGAGAAGATACAATGGCGAATTGCTGGAAGGTGGTTTTGTGGAAAGTCAAGAACCAAACCTCGACAACTTCACCGTGTC
>JBBRKB010000315.1:0-5150 GCA_038218385.1 Cytophagales bacterium
AGGATTGCTAAGGCTGCGCCAGATTTGTGATCACCCTTCTCTTGCAAACAAAAAAGATCCTGCCACACAATCAAGTGCAAAAATTGAAGAGCTCATTCGTGAAGTGCATGAAAATGCGGGACAACACAAAGTGCTTATCTTCTCACAGTTTACAGAGATGCTTCATTTGATCCGCGATAACTTTGATTCAACAGGGCTTACGTATTGTTATCTGGATGGATCCACTCCGTTACCTAAACGAAAAGAACAGGTTGAGAAATTTCAGGCCGATGAAAACATTAAAGCCTTTTTAATTTCCTTAAAAGCGGGTGGGGTAGGATTGAACCTTACGGTTGCCGACTATGTGTATATTGTTGACCCGTGGTGGAACCCAGCTGCCGAACAACAAGCAATAGACCGAGCACATCGTATCGGACAAACGCGAAAAGTGTTTGCCTATAAAATGATTTGTAAGGATTCTGTAGAAGAAAAGATTTTACAATTACAAGAAAGAAAGCGTGCACTTGCTGAAGACCTTATTCAGGAAGACTCTGCATTGGTAAAAAACCTTTCGCGTGAGGATGTGGATTTCTTGTTCGGGTGATTTGTTATGGCCTCCGATACACCACGGTACTGCTAGCCTGTGCTAAAGGAAAAACAGTAATGTCAGCAAGCACTACATGTTTAGGTTGATTGATGACATACAGAATAACATCAGCAAGGTCTTCAGCTTTTAGCGGATCCATTCCATTGTAAACGTTGTCAGCTTTTTCTTTGTCGCCTTTAAAACGCACTAAAGAAAACTCAGTGTCAACCATTCCCGGATGAATGGCTGTTACTTTTATCTGGTGTTTATTCAAATCCATGCGCATACCTTTTGTGAGCGCATCAACAGCAAACTTGCTGGCGCAATACACATTGCCATTGGGATAAACTTCTTTGCCTGCAATGGAACCCATGTTGATAATGTGGCCTGTGTTTCGTTCTGTCATGGTGGGCAATACTTCGCGCGTTACATACAACAGTCCTTTTACATTGATGTCGATCATGGCATCCCAATCTTCTACATCTCCTGTTTGAATGGGGTGAAGTCCATGTGCGTTGCCGGCGTTGTTGATTAAGATATCAAAACGTTTCCATTCTTCTGGTAAAGCGAGGAAAGCGTTCTGTACATCGATTTTATTTCGCACATCAAAACAAAGGGTAGTGACCTTTGTAAGCACAGCTAATTTTTTGGCAATCGTATCGAGTCGATCTTGTCTTCGTCCACACAGTATAAGGTTGAAATTATTTTTGGCTAGCAGGTTGGCGGTGGCTTCTCCTATTCCAGAGGTAGCGCCGGTGATAAGGGCAATGCGATTTTCCATTGCTCCAAAATTATTAAACTATTGAAACAGTAAGTAAACAGTGACTGTATTTGTGGAAACATATTTTAAAGGCTTCCCGAAATCACTTTGTGGATCTCTTAACAGGTTACTCAAGCCGCGTGAGAACCGAATCTCAGGTGAGAACTTGAACAGTGGATAATAGAGGTCAAATCCAAATCCACCTTCAATGCTCAGGTTGAAATTATTGAGCTGAAGAGTTTCTTCGCTCGCTCCGGTTTTTTTGCCAGAGGCTTCAATGCCTGGCGATAATCCACCGATCATATACATGCGCACATTACCGCGCCGTGCTGATTTATATTTTGCCAACAAGGGTAACTCCACCATGGTATTCTCTATACTTCTCGCTTGAGGAGGGTCTTTTGTATATTCATAGTCCACTTTAAATTCGTAAAACGAAACTTTTGGTGTTATGCGAAAGTCAAGGAATTCTGCTGCGCGATAGTTGACAATAAAACCTAAAGAAAAACCTGAACTCCAGCTAGGTCGTACTGCGTACACCGTATCAAAATCTTGTGTAACAAACTGGTCTGAATATTTGATGTTAAGGGTAGCGGTATGCAGGCCAATGAGAAATCCGTACGATAACTTACGGTTATCATAATTAGGATTATTGGTGCGCGCCCACTTGTATTTTTGTGCGCTCGCTTGTCCTATGCAAAGGAAAAACAGAGCAAACAGCAAAATTACTTTTGGCCTGAATAGATTGAGCTTATTCCAAATGTAAGCGACCTGCATGTAGTATTTTTAAATCCAGTTTTTTTAAGGATGTTGACAAACTTATCACCATCGGGAAAAGCTTCTACAGACTCGGGAAGGTAGGTATATGCAGCCTGATCCTTCGATATTAATCGTCCGAGTATGGGCAATATGGCCTTAAAATAAAAAAAGTACAATTGTTTCATCGGAAACATGAGTGGTTTTGAAAATTCAAGAACAACTACATGTCCATTGGGTTTTAATACCCTATGTATCTCCTGTAATCCCATCTCCAGGTTTTCAAAGTTGCGTACACCAAAAGCAACGGTTACAGCATCGAATTTATTTTGTTCAAAAGGAAGATTCTCTGAATCACCAGCAATTAATTCAACTTTTTCTGAAAGGGATTTCGCCAGGATTTTTTCACGACCTTTTGCCAACATGCCTTCCGATATGTCAACTCCAATAATTTTTTCAGGATTTAGCTTAAGCGCCTGAATAGCAAAGTCACCCGTGCCTGTGGCAACATCGAGTATCTGTTTGGGGTGAAAGGGCTTTAGTGTGTCGATGGCTTTCTTACGCCATATTTTATCGATGCCCAGACTTAATAAATGGTTGAGGAAATCGTACCGATTGCTGATGTTGTCAAACATCTGCGCTACTTGTTCTTTCTTTCCAGTATTTTGTTGCTTGTAAGGTACTACCGTCATGCTCTACACCATTTACTGACTAACAGGTGCGAAGGTAGACTGTTTTGAGAGAGTATAGAAATGGATGCTATTTATTTCCAAGGACTGTAAATTCCACCCTGCGATTGTATTCTCTGCCTTCCTGCTCATCGTCATTGCTGGCCAGTGGCTTGGTTTCGCCATAACCAACAGCATTGATGCGGCGGGCATCAATACCTTTTTTAGTAAGAAAATCTTTTACCGCTTCTGCGCGTTTGCGAGAGAGGTATAAATTATATGCTTTAGCTCCTACATTATCAGTATGCCCGGCGATTTCAACCTGAAGGTTTTCGTTTTGCTTCATCATTCTTTCCAAAAGGTTTAGTTCAGGATAAGAAGCTTCTTTGAATGTTGCCTTGTCAAAATCAAAATAAAGATTACGAAGAACGGAACTCACGCGCACCATTAACTTACGCATCTCAATAGTTTTGGTGACGGTCTTTTCTGTTTCACCAGCGGCTCCCAATTTTATCAGTTGGTTTTCAAATGCATATCCTTCATGCTCGACCGACAGTCTGTACTCTTTTGCTGTGGCTGATGTAATGTTGAATTCATATTCACCCGGCCCGTTGTTTTTCATCCCCAGGATTACATTGTCTTTGGATCCCTGCATTTTTAATTTTGCTTCCAGGGGTTGCTTCGTTTCAGCATCAATCACCTTTACGATGTAGTGAATCGGAACGAGTTGTTTCTTCGGTTCAACTTTGGGTTCGATCTTGGGTTTCACTTTGGGTGTTACATCTACGGGTGGTGTTGTAACTACAGGATTTGTTACCACAGGATTGGTAATAATATTTGCTGTTGTGTCAGGTGGAGTTAACACAGGGTCAGCAGCTACTACAGGTTCAGTATTTTTAAGGCCTTCTGGAATGGTGATGATAAAAATATCGGTATACCCCAGACCATCTTCACGAACTGATGAGTAATACGCGCGCTTGCCATCAGTTGAAGAGACAAAGAAAATATCATCATCGGGTGTATTGATTGGGTATCCGAGGTTTTCAGCTTCTGTCCATGTATTGTTGGTCGGATTGAAAACGGTTTTAAAAATATCATGGCCGCCCATTCCTTTGTGGCCACGGCTACTGAAGTAGAGTGTAATTCCATCATAGTCAATGAACGGGCCATCATCATCAAACTCCGTATTGATTACGTTGCCAAGATTTTTAACATTCGACCAGTTTCCTTTGTTATCCTTTGTGGCTTTGTAAATGTCAATGCCCCCATATCCACCGGGTCGGTCACTGGTGAAGTAAAGTGTTTTTTCGTCTTTCGATATGGTGATCGATTTTTCTTCAAAAGAAGAGTTTATGATACCAGGAAGAGGTACAGGCTCACCCCACGTTCCATTGTCGGCACGATCAGAAAAATAAATATCACCTCCATTATCATCCTTATAAATAAAAAGTGTGCTACCATCAGCAGACAAGGCAAGGTTGGAGCCATGATAAGGAGTGTTCACAGGTGCACCGATGTTTTTTGCCCTTTCCCACACACCACCTTTTTTTTCGGAGATAAAAATATCTTCGAAAGGTTTGTTATCCTCATCCACGTTCTCATTCAAATTGTCTTCACGCCTTCGTGAGGTAAAAACGATTTCATCTTCTTTCTCATTAAGCACCGGGGCGTAATCTTCAAATTCAGAATTGATCTCGCGACCTATGTTCACAATAGAGTAATTCCCCGGGCGGGATACATATTCTTTTCCGTTGGTACATTCAAAAATCTTTCTGTCAACTTCGGCCATATCCACCTTGTCCTTGCCCTGATAGTTAGGTTTCTTCTTCAGCTTATCCTTATAGCGGTTATAGAAGTCGATGGCTTTATCGAACTCTAATCCGTATTGATAACTTTCGCCAATGGCATACTCGATATCAAAGCGATAGGCAGGGTCTTGGCGGTAGACCCGCAGAAGATATTTTACGGCAAGGTCTTTTCCAATGGTCATCAAATGGATACGACCGGCCTCCCAATTGGCTTTAATGAAAGTGGTGTCAAGATCAGCGGCCAGCACTAATATGCCGCGCGCATCATCGATCGCCTTCGTTTCGTTGATCATGATCTCGGCAACCTCCATATATTGGCGGGCCTGTTCTTTAGGGTCTTGTGCATCCTGACTGAAGGCAGGTGCGGCAAGGACGAGAATGAGAGCTAAAAAAATCAGTACTCTTAGGATACTGTGCATTGCTAAAAACTATTTATCAATAAAATTATATCAAAAAACAATACAATAAAGGCCAATATAGAAAAAACTCACGATTTGACCGCATATTTTAATTGATGAAAGTTCCCGAACCTTACAATCTTAGTATTTTCGGGTTCAATCTTTACTTTAAATATATCACCCACCTATGGAAAT
>JBBRKB010000316.1:0-5140 GCA_038218385.1 Cytophagales bacterium
GGTGAGTTGATCCTCGTTGAAGCGGAGCGCGGCCAGCAAGTCGAAGTCGAAGTGGATAGAATGAACTTGTAACTTCATAGTCTAAAATTTTTAAGTTAAACAAATAAAAAAGGTGTCCGATTTGGGTTTACAACTATCGGAAGGAGTCGCTACAGAAATTATTACATCATCATAGTTTGAAAATTATGTTAAACATCATATCAGGCTTTTGGGTGTGCATTGTCAAAAGCCTTCTTTATTTTTTCCATAGAGTTGTGTGTATACACTTGCGTGGCAGCAAGGCTGCTATGACCCAGTAAATCTTTAACGGCATTTATTTCAGCTCCCTTGTTTAGTAAGTGCGTTGCGTATGTATGCCGCAATACATGTGGGCTTTTCTTTTCAACCGTGCTAAACAGTTGGAGATATTTTTTTACCATGCGTTGAATCATTTGCGGATAGCAAGGCTCCCCCTTATCTGTAACAAACAAATTGTCACATGTATTAACACCTACTTTTTCATCACGCATTTTACAATAGATCTTAATCAATTGAACGAGTCCGGAGGGGAAAGGGATTACCCTTTCTTTGTTTCTTTTCCCTAAAACTTTTATGGTACAATTATGAAGATCAACTTGCGTTTCCCTTAGTTGAATTAATTCTGACAAACGAATTCCGGTAGAATAAAAGAGTTCGAGAATGAGTTTGTCCCTTAGTCCTTCATGCGTCTCTTCAAATGCAATGTTGTCGAGCAGGTTCACCATATCATTCTCTTTGACAAAGCTTGGAAGTTTCTTCTGCGTTTTTAAAACACGGATCTTCAACATCGGGTCTTTAGTGATTGCCTCTTGTCGCATCAAGAATTTGTAAAACGATCTCAAGCAAGCAATTTTTCTGTTGATCGATTTCGCTTCCAATCCAGCCTCTACAAGTTGAATGATCCAACTGCGGATAATAACATGATCCGATTCAGAAATTTGAATATCGGGGAAATTCTGTTTTGTGAATTCGTCAAATTGAAAGAGGTCTTGGCGATACGCCACGAGTGTGTGAGGGCTCACACGTTTTTCGAACTGAAGGTATTTTAAAAAAGATTCAACCATGCTACAACACAAATTCCCGTCGGTCATAGCAATGTAAAAAAAATATCCCCTACCGGAAAATCCAGCAGGGGATATGTTTAATATAAGATAACATCGAACCTCTAAAAGTTCGTGCTATTTAAAAATGATCTATTGTTAGGAGAGCTTACAGTTGCTCAGCCCTACGCATTTTCTCGCGATAGGTAGCCTTTATGATTTGTGTCCTACGGGTAATGGAAGGTTTCTCAAAAGAAGTTCTTGCTCTAAGCTCTTTCAATACACCTGTTTTTTCGAATTTCTTCTTAAAACGCTTAAGTGCTTTGTCAATTGACTCGTTGTCCTTGATGTTGATAATAATCATGCAAAAATTTTCGTTAAGGGCTGCAAATATAAGGAGCAGACTTAATTACTCCAACCCTTACTTTAAAATACTTCTGGAAATGACCATCTTTTGAATTTCAGATGTACCCTCACCTATGGTGCAAAGCTTGGCATCGCGATAATACTTCTCCGCTGGGTAGTCTTTAATATAGCCATAGCCACCAAAAATCTGCACAGCCTCATTGGCAACTTCCACCGCTACCTCAGAGGTATACAGTTTGGCCATAGCTGACGCTTTCGTAACATCCATTCCAAGGTTTTTCATTTCAGCTGCCCTGTACGTAAGCAAAGTAGCTGCTTCAATCTTGGTAGCCATGTCAGCCAGTTTAAAAGCAATGGCTTGAAAAGTTGCTATCGGTTTATTGAATTGGTGGCGCTCCTTGGCATACGCAAGCGCTGCTTCATACGCACCAATAGCAATACCCAGCCCCAAGGCCGCAATGGATATCCTTCCACCATCCAAAACTTTTAGGGATTGAACAAATCCATCACCTACATTCCCAAGAACCTGCGACTTATGAACCTTACATTCATTAAAAATCAACTCGGCTGTTTCAGAAGCGCGCATACCCAACTTGTTTTCTGTTTTTCCCGCTGAAAAACCAGGAGTATCCTTCTCTATAATAAAGGCAGTCATGCCATGGGAATCACCACGCTCCCCCGTTCTTGCTATGACAACGGCAACGTGACCCGACTTTCCATTCGTGATAAATGTTTTCGATCCATTAAGAATAAAATAATCCTCTTCTTTATTTGCTACCGTCAACATGTTCCCAGCATCCGATCCTGTATTGGGTTCGGTCAGTCCCCACGCTCCTATCCACTTTCCAGTTGCTAACTTGGGTAAATAATTTGCTTTTTGGTCATCATTTCCAAACATTAATATATGATTGGTGCAAAGTGAATTATGAGCAGCCATGGATAACCCGATAGATCCATCAATCTTTGACAACTCCACAATGGCTGTAACATATTCAAGATAAGACATGCCCGCGCCATTATACTCCTCAGGAACAAGCATGCCCATGAGGCCAAGGTCGCCCATCTTGTGAAAGCAGTCGATCGGGAATTTTTGGCTCTCATCCCATTGCATCATGTGAGGGATGATCTCGCGAGCTCCAAAATCCTTTACCATTTCTGCAATCATTTGCTGGCTTTCGGAAGCATCAGTATTGAATTGAATCGGCTGAGTTGTCATCATTATTTTTTTCTAAAACCGAAATGTATTTGAATTATCTGTATTATCCAAACAGTTGTTAGGCTTGAAGTATTGCAAAATTGATTGCAGCTATTTCATTTGATAAGGGCACAAAAAGATTATTTTCGCGAAGCAAATTAAACCCCTTAGTTAAACATGAAAATCGCTGTAGTTGGCACAGGTTACGTTGGTCTGGTAACCGGAACATGCTTTTCTGAAACAGGTAACACTGTTACCTGTGTAGATATTGACCAAGAAAAAGTTAAAAAGCTCCAGAATGGCAAAATCACCATTTATGAACCGGGGTTAGAACAATTATTTGAAAGGAACATTAAGCAGAAACGCCTCTCTTTTACAACCAATTTGGAAGAAGGGATAAAGGACGCCAAAATTATCTTCCTGGCACTGCCAACTCCTCCCGGAGAAGATGGTTCTGCAGATTTAAAGTATATCCTTAAAGTTGCCGAAGATTTAGGCCCACTGTTAAAGGAGTACACCGTTATCATCGATAAGAGCACGGTACCTGTGGGTACTTCAGAAAAGGTGAGGCAAAAAATTGCGGCCGGAAGCAAAGTTGATTTTGATGTTGTTTCAAATCCAGAGTTTCTACGTGAAGGTGTGGCTGTAGAAGATTTTATGAAGCCTGATCGTGTTGTGATAGGTACCAGTTCAACCGAAGCACAAAAGATTATGGAGGTTCTCTACGCTCCCTTCGTAAGACAAGGAAATCCGATCATCTTTATGGATGAAAAGTCTGCTGAGTTGACCAAGTACGCTGCCAACTCTTTTCTGGCTACAAAAATTACCTTCATGAATGAGATTGCTAACCTATGCGAATTATTAGGTGCTGATGTTGATTCGGTAAGAAGAGGCGTAGGTACTGATAGCCGTATCGGTAAAAGATTTTTGTTCCCCGGCATTGGTTACGGAGGAAGTTGCTTCCCAAAAGATGTACAGGCGCTAGCCAAATCTTCCCAAGAGGTCAAGTATGAATTCAAAATTCTCACTTCTGTAATGGAAGTGAATGAACTTCAGAAAACGAAATTAATACCGAGAATTAAAGATTATTTTAAGAATGATCTAAAAGGAAAAAGTATTGCTATATGGGGGCTTTCTTTCAAGCCACATACCGATGATATACGGGAGGCACCAGCGTTATATAATATAGAGGCTCTTCTGGCAGAAGGTGCGGTAATAAAAGTGCACGATCCAGAATCAATGGACAATGTGAAGAACCTATTTGGTGACAAAATACAATATGCACTAACGCCCTACGATGCAGCGGAAGGTGCCGATGCCATTTTGATCGCTACCGAATGGCCGGAGTTTAGAGCCCCGGATTTTGATAAACTTAGTTCACTAGTAAAAGCAAAAGTAATATTTGATGGTCGTAACCTTTATGATTTAAACATTATGAAAGATTTAGGATACGCCTATTTTAGTATAGGAAGGGAGGCCGTAAATGGGTAAGGAAAGAATTTTAGTAACAGGGGGCGCTGGCTTTTTAGGATCCCACCTGTGTGATCGATTTCTGAAAGAAGGATTCCATGTTATTGCCATGGACAACCTTATTACAGGGGACTTGAGGAATATTGAACATCTTTTCAAAAGCCCCGATTTCGAATTTTATCATCATGACGTCTCAAAGTATGTTCATATTCCAGGAGAGCTAAAATACATACTGCATTTTGCTTCACCGGCGAGTCCGATCGATTACCTCAAGATACCCATCCAAACCCTTAAAGTTGGATCTCTTGGCACTCACAATCTGTTAGGCTTGGCGCGTGCCAAAAAGGCACGGATACTGGTAGCATCAACTTCAGAAGTATATGGTGATCCCTTGGTTCATCCGCAGGTTGAAGAATACTATGGTAACGTAAATCCTATAGGTCCACGTGGGGTTTATGATGAGGCCAAGCGTTTTCAGGAGGCCATTACAATGGCCTATCACACATACCACAACGTGGAGACGAGAATTATTCGAATTTTTAACACGTACGGACCCCGCATGCGCCTTAATGATGGAAGAGTACTACCAGCATTCATCGGTCAGGCATTGAGAGGTGAGGATCTTACGGTCTTTGGCGATGGTTCTCAAACCCGCTCATTCTGTTATGTATCAGATCAGGTAGAGGGTATTTATAGGTTGTTAATGTCTGATTACCCTTTGCCGGTAAATATTGGAAACCCTGATGAAATTACAATACTTGAATTTGCTGAAGAGATTGTAAAACTCACAGGAACCAGCCAAAAGATTATTTTTAATCCTTTGCCTAAAGATGACCCGAAGCAGCGTCAGCCCAATACAACAAAAGCAAAATCACTCTTGGGCTGGGAAGCGAAAGTTTCGCGTTCTGAAGGATTAAAAATTACCTATGAGTACTTTAAATCTCTCCCTCAAGACGTATTGTTTCAACGTGATCATAAAAATTTTGAAAGTTATATCCGATAAAAATTGAGCAAGAAGAATATTTTAGTCACAGGAGGCGCAGGGTTCATT
>JBBRKB010000317.1:0-5137 GCA_038218385.1 Cytophagales bacterium
ACTAAAATTGATAGCGTTCAGACTTTGTTGCGCGGCCATCCTACTGATACACTTAAAGTTAAATACCTTCTAGCGCTTAACCTATTGACGATTGAGCAAGACTCTGCAAATTCAATGGGGTATTTTTCCGAAGCATTAAAAATCGCGAAGCGAACCATGCATGCAAACAGTTTAGCTGACTGTTATCTTAGGCTCACTCATTTTTATGATTTAAAAGGAGACTTGTATGCAGCCAACGTGGTGCTTGACTCAGCTGAGATTTTAATAGACGCGATAACGAGTAAGCGCCTGACCGCCAAAATTTACATGCAGCGAGGGATCTTGTTTTATTTTGCTGGATCGTACCAATCGGCCATTGACTATTTATGGAAAGCCCTACGGTTGTATGAAGAATTAAATGACGCAACCACTATGGCATCCTGCTACCTTACCATTGGAACAAGTTATAATGAACTGGAATTAATTGATGAGGCAATGGGATATTACGAGAAGGCATATTCTATTTATAAAAACTCGGGTGATGAAAAATTGATGGCTATGGCGGTTGGTAATATGGGGATGCTGATGAAACGCAAAGGTGAATATGAAAAGGCTATGGCATACTTTAAAAACTCGCTCGGAATTCATGAAAAATATAACAACTTGGAAGATATGATTGTTGATATGGGAAATATTGGCGACACCTATTTAATTCTCAATGACTTTCAGAATGCAAGGGATATTCTATATCGGGCTCGCACTATTGGCGAACGCAGCGGGGCGCAATATGCTTTGATGACTATCAACTATAACATAGCAACGCTTCATCTAAAATTGGGAAGCTATACCGTGGCTTTGGAGGAGTTTAAAAACTGCTTGGAGCAGGCTAGAAAATTGAACTATAAAGAACTTATAAAGGATTGTTACCAATCGTTGTCTTTTGTTTATGAAAAGATGGGAGAGTTTAAGCTGGCATTGGACGAGCGAAAAGAATATGAGCTGTTCAAAGATTCACTTCTAAATGAAACCTATCTGCAACAAATAAAAGAACTCGAGATACGCTACGAATCCGAGAAAAAAAATCAGCAGATTTCGTTGCTAAAACAGGATCAGATAATAAAGGACAGCGAAATCAAAAGACAATCGGATTTGCGCAAAGTTTCTCTCTTGGTGGCGGGTGTTTTTATTTTGGTCGGCACATTGGTTTTTCTTTTGCTATTTCAACGCTTTAGAAATCAACGGATGATAACAAAGAAGAATGAATTGGTTCGGAATGCAGAATTTAAGCAGCAGCTGACAGATTTAGAAATGAAAGCCTTGCGGGCACAAATTAACCCGCACTTTATTTTCAACTGTATGAATTCAATTAACCTACTCATATTGAACGGAAATGCCGAGGACGCCTCACGCTACTTGTCAAAATTCGCAAAGTTGATTCGGATGATCCTGGAGAATTCTGAAGAGGCATCCGTATCCCTTGAGGATGAACTGCAGATGGTAGAGCACTACATTCAGCTGGAGGCTATGCGATTTAAAGAAAAGATTGATTATGAAATTCATGTGGAAGACGCTATAAACAAAAATGAAACACACATTCCTTCCATGGTTCTACAGCCTTTTGTTGAGAACGCTATCTGGCATGGTCTGATGCACAAGGTTGATAGTGGCGGAATGCTGCTTATAAAAATTGCTGAGCGTGACAATGTTTTATTGTGCACAGTGGAAGACAACGGTGTGGGACGTGAACGTTCCCGAGAAATTCAGGATACTTCAATGGTCAGGCATAACGGAGTGGGCATGAAAATTACAGAGCAACGTTTACGTTTATTAAACGAAGACCAGCTAGAGGAATTAATTAGTGTCATTGACTTAACAGATGCACAACACCATTCATCCGGCACGCGCATACAAATTAAAATCCCCATAACCTGAAATGATAAAAGCGATTGTTATTGATGATGAAGCAGATGGACGGGAGGCATTGAAGATAGCCCTTGAAAAATATTGTCCGGAAATAGAAATTAAAGCGTTATGCGAAACTCCAGCCGATGGAATCAGCGCCATTGCGACTTTTAATCCCGATCTTGTTTTTCTGGATATTCAAATGCCACAAATGTCTGGGTTCGATTTGTTGAGGCAGGTATTACCCTTCTCTTTCGAAGTTATTTTTGTGTCTGCTTACGAGAAATATGCCATCAAAGCGATTCGCTTTTCAGCGCTCGATTATCTTTTAAAACCTATTGATGTAGACGATTTGATTCATGCCGTCCAAAAGGCAAAGGTGAGAATGGATCACAAGCAAAATGCATTTCAATATCAATCGGTGCTTCATAACATTCAGATGAAAGGGGAGAAAGTAGATAGACTGGCAGTACCCTCTTTAGATGGAATAGATTTTTTTGATACAGCCGACATTGTCTATTGCCAAGCCGATGGTAGCTATACAAAAATTATTTTAACCAATAAAGAAACAAAGACGGTCACACGTAACTTGAAAGATTTTGAAAACTTGTTGGCCGATTCTGATTTTTGTAGGGTGCATAATGCTTCGCTTATTAACATGCGGCACGTTCAAAAATATATAAAAGGTGAGGGGGGTTACGTCATCCTTACCGACAACTATCATGTGGATGTGTCGCGAAGAAAAAAGGAGGAATTTATCAAGCGCCTAAACACGATCTAGCGTCTACCACTTATTGCTAAGGCCTGCCATTTATTTAACCGTTCCTACCAACTACAAATTCCACTTTAGTAATTTCTACTCGTCTACATAGCTTCATAATAGAGTTCAGTTAAATAAAGCATCTCATGATAAATGTAAATTAGCATGTGCGGTATTGCTATCGACATGTCTTATAGCAGAATGCTTTGGAAAAAATTTGTCAATTGTCCGATTATTCATGTATGTATTTAAAATAAAAATATCATGATTGTTAAAACCAAAATTACCCTTACAGCCTTTGCCCTATGTGCGGCCTTACTCACGTTTTCAAACTGCGGTTCGTCCGATGATGTTGATCCGTGTGACAAAGTCGAATGCACCAACGGTGGTACTAAAATTACCACCAATGATACATGCGCATGTGACTGCCCGGCTGGCTATTCAGGCGATAGGTGCGAGAAAAAGGATGCCGTATGCCCTGTAACAGTTGAGTGCCCCATCGGGAAGAATCCCAATCCTGCAAATGATTGTAAGTGCGAATAAAAATCGAAATGAAACTTATACCTGAATCGTCATTACAACATGCGGTATTGTTTTTCCAAAGTATGGATTACCCTCTGCCTTATAGTTTTCATCCCCTGTATACTCGTTGCGCAGCTAAATGATAACTGTGCAGATGCTCTCGTGTTGGCGGTTACTACACAATGTGCTTCCAAGCCATATACCAATCGGGACGCTACAAGTGAAGCGTTAACAATCGCAGGTGATCCTTCATGCGGAACCTATTCAGGAGCAGATGTGTGGTTTAAATTAGCATTACCCTCAACAGGTGCATTGCGTGTTGAAGTAGATAATTTAAATGGCGCCACTCCGCCATCTTTTACACTCTATTCCGGAACGTGCGGAAATTTTACAGAAGTTGAATGCGTGAGGAATGATAAGGCCAAAACAATCGTGAGACCCGAGTTGGCCAAGGATGTTATTTATATAAGGGTTTATAGTTTTTTTAGTACAACAGGTATAGACTTTTCCTTATGCGCGTACGAGCCCGTTATCCCTGCTAATGACCTTTGCGCAGAGGCCATAGAAATTGAAGTAGATGAGGGATGTAATCTAGCCACCTATACGAACGCCAATGCTACTGCGGAACCGAATGATGTTGCAGCCAATCCTTTCTGTGGATTTTATAAAGGTGGTGATATATGGTTCAAGGTGGTGATGCCAGCGGCAGGCGTGTTGCATATAAATAAGAACAGAATTGGCGGTGCCGCAAATCCAAGCATAGCGCTCTATGCCGGAAGCTGCGGAAATCTTACCGAACTTTTTTGTAGCGGCAATGAAGCAACAGAAACATTTGCAAACACCACGTATGCTCAACAGACCTTGCTTATACGCGTTTATAGTTTCAATACTGAAGAAGGATTTTCTTTTTCCCTTTGTTTTTTTGAACAGGCTGAGCCTGCTAATGATAAGTGTGAAAATGCCCAATCACTTTCTCTAGGGGAAGGCTGCTCATCCATCAGCGGAACAACTTTTTTGGCTACTAGCGAGTCTTCTGTAAAGTCTGATCCTTCTTGTGGTTTTTATAAAGGCGCGGATGTGTGGTATACATTTACGCTGCCCGAGTCGGGGAGCATCAATTTGGATATAGAAAGTTTGAACAGTACAGTGCCTCCTTCGTTTGCGCTGTACACAGGAACCTGCGCTGGCTTTGAAGAAGTAGCCTGTGTTAACAATGTAAAGCACAACATATTTTCATCTCCAGCACTAGCGGGTGAAACTGTTTACTTGCGAGTCTATCCATTCAATAGCGATGATGGTGGTCTATTTTCTTTATGCGTGTTTGAAAGTGCAATAGTTGGGTTGCAGGAAGCGCAGGATATCTCAGTGGTACTATTTCCAAATCCAGTAGAGAATGTGTTGTATATAAATTCTAAAAACACCAATCAACACGTTTATTTTGATCTTTTGGATTTAATGGGAAGGTCTTTAAAAAATAAAACATTAATGACATCACCTACTCATACTATCAATATGGTTGATGTTGTATCCGGCACATATCTCTTGAGAATTTTTCATGCATCGGGTAGTAACACCTACAAAGTTGTGAAGCGGTAGCATCATTGTCTGATAGGTAGATACTCCAATGTTTTATGAACTCACAGATGTTACAATTTCTCCCATTAAATAAAATAGCTGATGATCAAGGTCTGGCAGAAGCCTCCGTCCTTAGTCGGCACCGTTGATAGATGCTTGTTGTAGACAAAGCAGGCTAGCGCTAGTTTAACGTTTATGATTATCCTTGTCGAACCAATTAGGATGAAAATCAAATAATCCTTGTTCATCAAAATCTTCGGGTAGTTTTTTATAGACCAATCACCGCGATGGTGATCAGCGAGATGATTTCCTCAGGATAGCGCCCCCGCGCGAACGCGATGAACATGGCGATGGTGACCGCCATGGCTGCTATTGCATGATAAGATGGGGCTTCCAGCA
>JBBRKB010000318.1:0-5128 GCA_038218385.1 Cytophagales bacterium
AGACCTGGGTCTTTTGGTAATTGATGAGGAACAAAAGTTTGGTGTAAAGATCAAGGATAAATTAAAGGAAATTAAAGTTAGTGTAGATGTGCTTACCTTAACGGCTACACCCATACCGAGAACACTTCACTTTTCCTTAATGGGCGCGCGCGACCTAAGTATTATTGCAACACCGCCTCCAAATCGTCAGCCTGTAACGACTGAACTGCATGTCTACAATGAAGAAATTATAAGGGATACGGTAAGCTTTGAATTAAGAAGAGGAGGTCAGGTTTTCTTCGTTCACAACCGCGTGAACGATATAGAATCTATTGCCAATGTCATTTATAAACTTGTGCCCGATGCCCGTATGGGAATTGCACACGGTCAAATGGAAGGAGCGAAGTTAGAAAGGGCCATGATGAAATTTATAGAAGGGGAGTATGATGTTTTGGTATCTACCAACATTATAGAGTCGGGTCTTGATATTCCAAATGCCAACACCATTATCATCAATCAGGCACATATGTTCGGCCTGTCTGACCTTCATCAAATGCGTGGACGAGTAGGGAGGTCCAACAAAAAAGCATTTTGTTATTTGCTCACGCCTCCCGCATCATTGCTCACATCCGATTCGCGAAAGCGCCTGGCATCACTGGAGGAATTTTCTGACTTGGGTGATGGATTCAAAGTTGCCATGCGGGATCTGGACATACGTGGTGCGGGAAATTTATTAGGTGCCGAGCAAACGGGTTTTATTTCTGATCTGGGATTTGACACCTACCACAAAATTCTTGATTCCGCCATTCAAGAATTAAAAGAGACCGATTTCAAAGAATTGTTTATGGAAGAGTTATCGGCCAAAACAAAATTAATTGTGCTCGACTGTGTTATTGAAACAGATTTGGAAATCCTTATCCCTGAAACATATGTCAACAATGTAAGTGAGCGGCTACAACTTTACTCACGGCTGGACAACATTAAGGATGAAAAACAACTGGCCGAATTTGGTACAGAAATAAAAGACCGGTTTGGTGCAATACCTCAATCAGTAAATGAATTGATAAGCACGGTTAAGCTCAGGTGGCTGGGAGAGAGACTGGGATTTGAAAAACTCTCTATAAAAAATGAAAAGTTGAGGGCCTCCTTTATTGCTACCAATGATTCTTACTTCAGCTCAGATACCTTTGGAAGAATCCTCTCCTTTATTAAAGCTCATCCGAAAAAATGCAGGTTGCGTGATACTGCCGGAAAGGCTCAAGTTATTATTGAAAACATTAAGACAGTTGATGAGGCCATCCATCTGTTACATCAAATGGATGACTCTTTCAAAATCTCTGAAAGTGAAATTCTTTCCAAGTAGGGCTCTAGTCCCATGGGGTTGTCAAAAGCATTTATCATAAGCACTTTCTGGTGGGTGGTTGAAAAGAACACTTCAACAAAAAATTTATTCGTGTGATACAAGAATACTTTACATTCTCCCAAAGTGCGATGGATGAGATAATTTCCTTGAAAGGTTATCACATCACATTTCTTTTCAAACGGCATCACCCTAAAATTGTCCAATGAGTAAGTCATATTTTTTATTGTTATGACCGACCTTTTGGAAAAACTATGCCATTGGCCTTCTTTTACAAAAAGGGGGTTTATGACTTAAAAAAAGGGGGTTTATTATGTAGACATTCCCAAATATGGAAAGCGCATTCCAGAAACAATACGGATAAAATATTTTCGTTTAAAGGCAGGTTATGTAACCTGTATCAAAGATTAATCAATTAAACGCCGTATCCTTGCAAAACATACTTTTATCTAATTATCTTAGCAGTTCGTTCAAAATCATTTTTCCAATGAGATACTCTTTTAAGACTATTTTTTATCTCTTCGGTGGAGCAGTATTGCTTACCGGATGTTCACTTTTTGGTGGAAAAGGTGGAAAACCCACAGCCCAAAACCCTGGACAACTAAGCACAGCCACAGGCCTCGCCTATAACGATGAGGATGCTGGTGGCTTTATGGTAAATCCATATAAAGGTCAGCCCGAAGCACCAAACATGGTATTCATAGAAGGTGGTCGCGCTGTGATGGGATCATTTGAAGAGGACGTAATGTCTTCTCGTGATAACATAGAGAGAACAGTTTCTGTAGCATCTTTCTACATGGATGAAACTGAAATCGCCAACATTCACTGGTTGGAGTATCTTCATTACCTGGCAAAAGATTCTTCGCAAGAAGTTTATCTGGCAGCGCTGCCCGATACAACGGTTTGGATTGGAAAGCTTGCCTTCAACGATCCGTATGTTGATCATTACCTTCGTTACCCTGGTTTCCGTTACTTTCCTGTAGTGGGTGTTACCTGGAGCCAGGCCTCTAAGTTTGCAGTATGGAGAACAACTGCTGTAAACAAGGCACTTGCTGAAAAAGCCGGAGAAGAATTTGCCGAAACAGATGGTCGTATTCCTTTGGAGTCTGGTATTGTTGTTCCTGCATATCGTCTACCAACGGAAGCGGAGTGGGAATATGCTGCGCAAGCTTTGTTTGGTACCCAGTGGCTTGAAGAAATGCAAACTCATCAAAGAATTTATCCTTGGGATGGCCATGCCGTTCGTAATCCATATGGAAAGCAAATGGGTTTCATGTTGGCCAACTTTAAAAGAGGACGTGGTGACTATGCCGGTATAGCTGGTCGCCTTAACGATGCTGCTTTAATTACTTCTTATATATACGAGTTCCCTCCAAATGATTATGGATTATATAATATGGCGGGCAATGTGAGTGAGTGGGTTCAAGATGTTTATCGACCCATGTCATTCCAAGATTTTGATGATCTTAACCCAATTCGTAGAGATGGTTTCCTCGATGAATCAAAAGGGTATAACAGTGATTTCGAAAACAATCCAGAATCGTTTACTTCCCTTATCACAGACAAAGTACGTGTATATAAAGGTGGAAGCTGGAAAGATGTAGCATACTGGATGTCACCAGGAACAAGACGTTTTCTAGATCAGGATTCTGCTACCGCCACAGTAGGTTTCCGTTGTGCGATGATACGCGCCGGATCGAATTATTGATCATAAAAAATTTATATACAAAGCCTCATGAGAAATCATGAGGCTTTTTTATTTGGCAGCGGCAAGGCAAGCTATGGACACACTTTTACAACCCGATTGAATTAACGCGTGGGCGCACGCCTCCAATGTAGCGCCTGTGGTAACAACATCATCTACTAATAAAATACGTTTATCTGCAATTTGATCTTTAGCCTTGGCCTCAAAAGCTTCAACAACATTCTCCCAACGTCTAAGTTTTGTTCTCTTTGTTTGGGTTTCGGTTTTGTGGGTTCGATGAAGTACGTCATTGCCTACGGGCACAGAAAAAACCTCGCCTAAACCGGCTGCCCATCGTTCACTTTGATTGTATCCACGTTGTCTTTGCCTGGCCTTATGTAGAGGCACGGGAACTATCAAATCTAATTCGCCAATAGCGTTAGTGCGAAGGAGTTCATGAGCGTATACTTTTCCAAGCTTAACACCAATGTCTGGCCGAGCACGATATTTAAATGAATGCAATAGACGCTGAACCTTTCCTTTTTTCTGAAACTTCAAAAATGCAGATGCCCAAACAATGGGCACTCTTCCGCGAAACTTAATAAATAGTGGATTCTCGAGATACAAGTGATCATCCGACCTGGGTAAATCAGAAATGCAGTGCGTACAAATTATATCCTCTCCTTTTACCAAAGGTCTTCGGCACGCTTCACAAAAATTTGGATAAATAAGTGAAAGGAAATCGTTGAAAAGGTCTCCAACTTTAAGAGGCATAAGATGTACATTTGTTTATTAAATATATTAAATGATGAGTTTAGTTGAAGATTTTAATGACTATAGAAGTAAAATGAATGAAAAGATGCTGTCTTCCGATAGCCTGATCTTGAAACGAATTTTCAATCTCGACACCCAGACGTATGCTGAGGGAAGTCTGGATGTCAAAACAAAAGAACTCCTTGGGTTAAGCTGCTCTATGGTGTTGCGTTGCGATGATTGTGTAAAGTATCATCTGGGAAAATGTAAAGAACTGAATTTAAGCACACAGGAAGTTACGGAGGCCATGGAGATAGCAACCTTAATTGGTGGCACCATTGTAATACCTCATTTAAGGCGGGCGTTTGAATATCGGGGGGAGCTGCAAAATGTTTAAGCGCGATCTGGAACTTGAACGAAACTGGAATGAACTTTTAAATTCATTGGAGCAACTCATTGGTAAAAAGCCAAAAGATCTTAATGCTGTGCTCTTTCTTATAGGTGTTCAGGAATTGGGAAAAGGCTCAAGGATTTTTAGCAAAGAAGAAAAGCAGGATCTGATGCACATTGCTATTTGCAAAGTGCTGAGTTTAGCTGGTTATTATCAACTTGAAGGGTTGGATGAAGATGGCTGGCCCCATTGGAAAGTGGTCGAAAAACTTCCCAACATTGATTTGCTTGAGCAGGAAAAGCTGCTGAAAATGCACGTGATGGAATACTTTGAAACTGAGTATAAATAGTGTGTGAATGGTTTTATCAAAAGTGATTTAAATTTGAAATGCATCAACTTTGCATGGGGAAGCCTCGTTTTTCATTTGGTAATAGTTTATTTTTAAAATATCAGGTGGAATCATAGAGGTTAAAAACTTTTTATAGCTGATGGGAAAAGGTGGTGATGACATAGACATTAAGCTCAAATCTTTTCAAAAAAGATATTACAAAAATATATTTTTGAAGGGTATTATTATGAGCTTAAGCGTCATAATTGCCTATTTTATCATTATTACTGTTCTTGAGTATGCCCTTTGGCTTCGCCCGTGGGTTCGCTTTTTTATACTGTTTTCTTTTATTGCTGTTGTCATTTTTGCCGTTCTTAAGTATTTAAAAGACCCATTAAAATGGTGGGCCATAAAAAAAGGGATAGATGAGGAGGAGAGTGCCAGGATAATTGGCCAAAGGCTTCCCGGCGTAAAAGATAAATTGGTCAATTTACTTCAACTTCAGGCAAACGCCAGAGAATCAGGTCTCGCTTCCGCTAGCATTATGCAGCGGTCTACCCACTTAGGACCCATCGATTTTGATTCCACGGTTGATTATGGTGAAAATGTTAAGTTTTTAAAGTTTTTGTTGAT
>JBBRKB010000319.1:0-5114 GCA_038218385.1 Cytophagales bacterium
CCATCGCTTTGCTTTAATGTGACCTTACCACTTTTTTCTAACAGTTGGTAAGGCAATCGGTTCGAAATTAAAATAAGTCGCCTTGCTGGCTGTTCGTCCATAACTGAGGGGTGTTCATGAAATCTTTCGGTTGCTACATCGCAAATGGAAAGAGGCCATCATCAACGGTATAATGGGAGCCGACTTAATCGGTTTTCATACCCATGAATATGTGCAGCACTTTTTGAAAACCGTTCGTATGATCACGGGCTACAACCATCACTATCGGGGCATTGCTATAGGCAACCGTGTGGTAAAGGTTGATCTTTTTCCGTTGGGAATTGACTATCAAAAATTTCACGGTGCAACAGTAGATCCAAAAGTCATTGAGATAAAGCAATCCATTAAAATGAATTTTGGCGAACGGAAGATTATTTTTTCTGTCGACCGGCTGGATTATACAAAAGGTATCACGCATCGCCTGGAAGGGTATGCACGTTTTCTTGACACACATGCTGAGTGGCGCGAAAAAGTTGTTTTTATTTTAGCCATTGTTCCCTCACGTCAAATCATATCGAAGTATAACGAGAGGAGAAAACTTATTGAAGAACAAGTGGGCCGGATTAATGGAAGGTATTCTTCGTTGCAATGGCAGCCCGTAATCTATCGCTATAGCCACATTCCATTTGACGAACTGTGTGCGTTGTATCAGGCAGCAGACATTGGATTGATCACACCGCTTCGTGATGGCATGAACCTCGTTGCCAAAGAATACATTGCCAGCCGCGCCGATCAATCGGGTGTTTTAATCTTAAGCGAACTCGCAGGTGCAGCCAGTGAGTTAGGTGAAGCGTTGCTGGTGAATCCCATGGATGGAGAAGAATTGTCATCCAGTATTCATGCTGCATTGACGATGCCCTTAGCGGATCAGGGACGAAAAATTAATTTGATGCAAAAGAGGTTAAAAGATTATGATGTAAAAAAATGGGTCGATGATTTTCTGACGCAACTAAATGGAATTAAAACTGAACAACAATCACAACGCATGAAGTTTGTAAACAAAGAGGACTTGTTATCCATTCAAAAAACATTTCAGGCAGCTTCTACCCGGCATTTGTTTTTGGATTACGATGGCACGCTGGTTCCCTTTGCACGTCATCCGCGAGAGGCAAATCCTGGTGATGAATTGCTCGATCTCTTAAAAGGATTGACAAGTCTTGATAACACCAAAGTAACGATCATTAGCGGACGTGATAGTAGTATTTTAGAATCGTGGTTCGGCACACTTCCCATTAATCTGGTAGCCGAGCATGGGGCTTCTATTCGTGAAGCAGGAAGTGAATGGATACATGAAGACGAAACCGATCAAAGTTGGAAGCCTATGATACGACCTGTGTTGGAATTATTTGCAGAGCGTTGCCCGGGTTCATTTGTGGAGGAGAAGAGCCATACATTGGCCTGGCATTATCGAAATGTTGATCGTGATCTTGGGTTTAACAGATCGCGGGAGTTGCTGGATAATTTATATCACTTGATTCGCAATGCGCAGTTACAGGTGATTGATGGCAACAAAGTAATTGAAGTACGGGTGGCGGGTGTTGATAAGGGCTATGCAGCGAAGAAAGTATTGGCAAAAGATCCGGCTGACTTTGTGTTTGTGATTGGTGATGATAAAACAGATGAAGACATGTTCAAAGCCTTGGCCGATAAGGCCATCACTGTAAAGGTTGGAACAGGCCCGACAGAAGCGCAATACAATGTACCTTCACAAACAGATGTTTTTAGTTTATTAAATAATTTTTTACATAAAAAATAATAGCGGGCGTATGGATATTCACCAATATAAGATGGGCATCATCGGCAATTGCTCCTACATAGCGTATATAGATATGCAGGCAAATGTTAAATGGATGTGTTTGCCACGTTTTGATAGTTCCTTTGTGTTTGGTTCTTTACTTGATAAACAGAAGGGAGGCGAATTTTCTGTGACACCGGTTGGTGAATATGAAACAGAACAATATTACATCCCCAACACCAATGTGCTGTGCACAGAATTTAAATCAGCTAGTGGTTCGTTTCGAGTGATTGATTGTGCGCCACGGTTTCTTCAACACGAGCACAATTTTAAGCCGCTCATGCTGGTAAGAAAATTAGAGATTCTTGAAGGTACACCACATATAAAAGTGGTATGTAAGCCAAAGGCAAATTACGGAGAGCTTACCCCAGAGGTTGTCATGGGCAGCAACCATATCGGTTTTATGAATTACGACATGCCTGTGCGCCTCACAACGGATATTCCGATTTCGAGTATTATGGAAGAGCAATCTTTTGTGTTGGACAAAAACCGGTATTTGATTTTTACGTATGGTGAGCCTTTAGAGGCACCGTTAAAACCAACCGCAGAAGATTTTATTAACAAGACGGTTCGTTATTGGCAAGGATGGATCAAGAGAACGTATGTTCCTGATATTTACCAAAAGGAAATTATTCGCTCGGCTTTAGTATTAAAACTTCATCAGTATGAAGATACGGGTGGCATTATAGCATCCGGCACCACAAGTTTGCCTGAGCATAATGGAAGTCCACGCACATGGGATTATCGCTATGTGTGGTTTCGTGATACCTATTACACATTAAAAGCATTTAATGAGTTGGGTCATTTCGATGAGTTGGAACGCTATTTCGATTTTATCCAAAACATTCTCATGAATGATGAGGGAAGGATACAGCCCCTTTATTCTGTTACGGGTAAAAAAGACCTGGAAGAAATTCACATTCCTCTCGAAGGATACCTTAACAATCAACCCGTACGCATTGGCAACAAAGCGTATGAGCAAATTCAGAATGATGTATACGGTCAGTTGTTGGTTGGCCTGTTGCCTTTGTTCATTGACAAGCGGCTCACATTCTCTGCTATGGAGCCATACAAAAAAATGATCGAGCGTTTACTGGAATGGATTGAAGCAACGTTTGATGAGCCTGATGCAGGCTTGTGGGAATTTAGAAATGTGAAGCAAGTGCATACCTATACGATGTTGTTTCATTGGGCGGGCAGCAAGGCGGCAAGTAAGATTGGTAAAATACTGGTGGATGGTGAACTGGTGAAAAGGGCAGATCGCCTGGCGGAGCAAGCCGCTATCCGGATTGAGAAATGTTTTGATAATGAGTTGGGCGCTTATTCACAAGCCGTGAATTCACAAAACCTGGATGCTAGCACGCTGAAACTTATCACCATGAATTATTTAGACCCTGCATCACCAAAAGCAAAATTGCATCTTGAAGCGTTGGAGTCTAAGTTAAAGACACATCAGGGATTATTCTATCGCTATGTACATCCAGACGATTTTGGAAAACCTGAAGCAACCTTTCTGGTGTGTGCTTTTTGGTATGTAGATGCGTTGGCGTGTGTAGGGCGGGTTGATGATGCCATAAAAACACTTGATGGAATTTTAAAATACTCCAACCATTTAGGAATCTTCAGTGAAGATGTTGGCCTGGATGGATCACAATGGGGAAATTTTCCGCAGACCTACAGCCATGTTGGATTGATCAATGCAGCGTTTAGGATTTCAAAAAAACTAGATCAACCGAATTACAAATAGCTAGTAAGGTGAAGGACTAACCGATGTCCAGCCACCATCAATGACGAGGGACTGTCCCGTTATGTGCCCAGCTTTTGACGAGAGCAGGAAGAGGGCAGCGTGCGCGATATCTTCCGTAGAGGCAGGTTTTCCAATAGGAGTTATTTTGGACCAGGTTTTTTCAAAATCTTTTTGCGTTAATGTTCGCTCCGTTAATGTAGCACCGGGCGCAATGGCATTGATGGTGATGTTATAAGGAGAAAGTTCAAGCACCAGAGTTTTTGCAAGCATTTCCAACGCTGCCTTTGTCATTCCATAGGCCGCTAAATTTTTATGTGCCTGATGTCCTGTTACCGATGACATTAACAACACACGACCTCCTGATTTTTGTTTGATCATTTGCTTAGCGGCTGCTTGTGTTAAATAAAATGAGCCCCCTAAATTTAATTTTAAAACTTTATCAAAATCACCTTCAGGATAATCAAAAAATTCTCCGTACAACGTGATGCCGGCATTTGCCACAGCCAGCGTGAGGCTTCCAAATTCTTTTATGGTGAAATCAATCATGTTGTGAATGAACGACACCTCCGAAACATCACCTGCAAAGACTTTGCATTTTCCTCCTTCGGCAACTAACTGCTGAACGGCTTTTGATGCCAGGGTTTCATCGCAGTCATTAAGAACAACAGCCACACCTTCTGCGCATAGTTGACGACAAATTTCGAAACCAATTCCCTGTCCTGCGCCCGTGACAATGGCAACATCATTTTTAAAAAGTGGCGACATAATAGATACCTTATTTTTTCTAAAATAGAAATGTACAATTTTTTTTTAAACTGTACTTCCGGTACGTTAAGAGAAAATCTTTCCATTCCAGATTCTTTTGAATTGGGAGCGGTGCTCGCTGTTGGTTACCCAGGGATCCGGAAGCTTTACCAGAAAATTTAAAGACACGTGAACTCGCCCCGAGAGTCAGGAATACCCACGAAAACTTTGTGTTTAATTCCGTATTTTCGGATGATGGAGATCATTAAGAAATATTCGAATGGCGAAGTAAACCGTAGTATGGGAACCATCAAAATGCATTCATTCAGGAATATGCGCACGTGGGCTTAGAGAAGTTTTTGATCCACGAAAAAAACTTTGGGTCACATTAGAAAATTCTACAACCGAAAAAATTATTGATCAGGTGAAGCAATGTCCTTCAGGAGCATTGAGTTTTGTAACGGATGAATTTAAAACCTAAGACATGGCAGGCGGACTACATGGTTTGGATATGATAAAGCAACTGAGGAATAACAGCAACCTCAGAAAATTAAATTACTTTAAAAAAGTGGGTTCAAAATCATCTGAGGGAAAACACATTGAGATGGAACCAGTCTCAGAACAAGTAAGCAAAGCTATTCTGGAGGGAATTAGCAGTAGTAACCGGGGTGAAAAAAATAGAAAGATTAGAATATTCATACTAGCGTCTTTCATAACGGTATGCTTGTTTTTGCTTTTATTTTATTTTCTGAGGTTCTGAGGTTAGTATTTTAATAATTTCTTGTTTTC
>JBBRKB010000320.1:0-5110 GCA_038218385.1 Cytophagales bacterium
CTGGCCTTGGTTGCCAGTGGTAACCATCTGCAATCAGATACCTACACCACACTGGGTGTTTTGGTTGGATTGGCACTCCTTTATTTTACTGATATCCTTTGGATCGATAGTGCCATTGGTTTAGTGTTTAGCACATGGATATTGTATACAGGCTATCAAATCATCCGTTCATCGGTTGCAGGTATCATGGATGAGGCGGACCGAAAATTATTATCAAAATTGGTAGACACATTAAATAAAAACAGAAAGGTAAACTGGATCGATCTGCATAATGTACGCATCATTAAATATGGTTCTGTCCTTCACCTCGATGGCCATCTCACCATTCCGTGGTATCTAAATATACGTGAAGCCCATGTAGAGATTGATGATCTGGCAAAGCTGGTGCGAAATGAATTTGGTAAATCACTTGAATTGTTCGTTCACACTGATGCATGCCTGGAATTTTCCTGTACCATATGTAGCAAGCATGATTGCGAAGTGCGCAAAAAAGAATTTGAAAAAAGAATTGAATGGAATGTAGAGAATATTTCAAGAGACCGAAAGCATACGATCAGTTCCTAATTCTGCTTCTATCCAATCTCAATCACCACATCATCCGTTAAGGGATGGCCTACACAGGTAAGCACATATCCTTCGGCACGTTCCGATGCGGAGAGTCCCTCCTCTTCATCCAATTTAACTTTCCCCGAAAGGGCTTTACCGCGACATGCCGTGCACAATCCACTTTGACAAGAATAGGGAAGATCAATTCCACTATCGAGTGCTGTTTCTAAAATGGCTCTGCCCGGTTGAACCAACACTTTGTATTCGTTGCCATCATACCGAATAGTTACTTCACGTGCTTTCTCTTCGCCATCACCAGCTGTTTCTTTTTTATTTTCTTTATCGATCGTCCCTTGAACAAAGCTCTCTTTAAAAATTTTCTCTTTGGGAATCTCATGACTGGCCAGCAGGCTCTCTACATTTTTCATCATGCCTTCAGGGCCACACATGAGATAGGTAGTATTATTGATTCCCCAATTGGGCAGGCGTTCAAATAACTTCATCAACATGTCATGATTCAACAATCCGGAATACCCTTGCCAGTTCATGGGCGCATTGTCTAACACATGGATTACGTGCACGCGGCCTTCATAGGAAGTCTGCATATTCTCCAATTCATGGTGGAAGATGATGCTGTCAATATCACGGTTGCAATAAATTAAAGATATGATGCTGTTCGGTTCACAGGCAATGGTACTTTTGATCAACGACATCAAAGGCGTAATACCAGACCCACCTGCAAACATGATAATGTGTCGTTTGTTGTTTGCATCGTAAACAGTGGTAAACTGTCCCATAGGTTCCATCACTTTAACGCGATCACCTTCTTTCAAATGAGTGGCCAACCAATTTGACATCACACCCTTATCAACACGCTTTACTGCGACTGCCAGATCTTCATCAACAGTGGGGGCGCTACAAAGTGAATACGCCCTTCTCACCTCTTTCCCTTCAATGGGAACAATCAGCGTTAGAAATTGTCCTGACGTATAGTTGAGTTTTTCGGTTGTGGGGTGTTCAAAAACAATTCGAAGTGCATCTTTCGTTTCATGAACGATTTTCTTCACCAGAAGCTCATAATAATGTGGGCCGTGTGACTCACTCTTCTTTACTTCTTCTTTTTTTTGAGACTTCTTAAAAAAATTAAACGCCATATATTTTACTGTGTATAGTTTAAATGAAATCCGTAATAAGGAGTTCAACGCAAAAGTAACGAGGATAAACATTTCTGCCCACCCGAAAGCGTAATTTGCTTATTTTTGATCCTTAACTAATAATAAAGTGGATTTAAAGCCTATTACAGCGATTTCGCCAATTGATGGAAGATACTATGAAGCGACTAAATCGCTTGCTCCCTATTTCTCTGAGTTCGGACTCATTCGCTACCGTGTGCAAGTAGAAATAGAATATATGCTATCCCTTTCGGCCACGCTGGAGGAACTGGAAGATTTTCCGGTTCACATGATCAACGAAATGCGGAGGATATATAAAAACCTCACCGAATTTCACGCTGAAGAAATTAAAGAGATAGAGAAAACTACCAACCATGACGTAAAGGCTGTTGAGTATTACATCAAGAAAAAATTTGATGAGCTCAACATGTCAGAGTTTAAAGAGTATATCCATTTTGGCCTTACGTCACAAGACATTAACAACACAGCCATACCGCTTTTGTTAAAAGAATTTTTGGAGGAAGAATACCTTCCACAACTGGAGAAGGTAATGGTGAAATTAAATAAGATGTCGAAAGAATGGAAAGACATACCCATGCTTGCTTTCACTCATGGACAGCCAGCTTCACCTACGCGACTTGGAAAAGAGTTCATGGTTTTTGTTTCGCGACTGGAAAAACAAATGAATTTGTTAAAGACAATTCCGCATTCGGCCAAGTTTGGTGGCGCCACTGGAAATTTCAATGCGCATCATGTTGCCTACCCGGAAATTGATTGGGTAAAATTTGGCGATGAGTTTTGCAAATATTTAGGATTGACACGCAGCCAACCGACAACTCAAATAGAACATTACGATAACATGGCTGCGTTGTTTGATAATTTAAAACGTATCAACACCATCTTCATAGACTTAAGCCGTGATGTATGGCAATATGTTGCGTTAAACTATTTCAAACAAAAAATAAAAGATGGTGAAGTTGGTTCTTCTGCCATGCCGCACAAAGTCAACCCCATTGATTTTGAAAATGCAGAAGGAAACTTTGGTTTTGCCAACGCCCTTTTTGAACATTTTTCAGCCAAACTCCCTATCTCAAGATTGCAGCGCGACCTTACCGATTCTACCGTGCTACGAAACATCGGAGTTCCATTGGCGCACAGCTTCCTTGCCTTTAAATCACTTGAAAAAGGATTGACTAAACTTGAATTGAATCCCGATGCCATTCGCCAGGATTTGGAAGATAACTGGGTTGTAGTGGCGGAAGCAATTCAAACCATTCTACGGAAAGAACGCTATCCCAATCCATACGAAGCACTAAAAGAATTGACTCGCAATAACAACAAGGTAACGCAGGAAAGTTTAAATGCTTTTATTGACGGACTTGATGTAACGGATAAATTAAAAGAACAGTTGAAAGCCATCACACCGTTTACGTATACGGGTGTATAATTCCCACATTAACCCGGAATATACAACAGCTTTTTATTTACAAAGTCATATAAAGTTAAGCGTCTTATATCAAAATAAGCGGTCCAAAATAGACGCAGCGCCTGTATGTAACTTAGCTTTGCTTCATCCTTTTCTTTGAGAGCAATATTGAGATTTGTTATATCAATCTTACCAATTAAATAGCGGTTCTGCGCAACGTTATAACGTTCAGATGCTACCTCGTCTGATTTTTTTGTTATCTCAATTTGTAGACGTAGCATTTCAAATTGCCTCACCTGCGTAATGATTTCCTGTTCAAAGGTTACTTCATCTTGTGCTATTTGATAATCGTTATATTTCTTATTGGCAATGGCTGTTCGCATTCTTGCTTTATTCCTACCCCAATTTAAAATAGGTACTTCTAACGTGACATTTACGCGTTGTAAATCTTTAGGGTCATTGTAGACTTCATTTACCATTAAGCCATTATTATTGAGCCCATACGCAGCGGATAAATTTGCATCAAAACGCTGACCACGCGCTTCCGCAACATCACGGTCGGCTTCCAATCGTCTACGTTCAAAGGCTATGAAATCTGCGCGATTCTTTTTTGCATGCTCCAAGGCCTCGGAAACTGTGATATCAAAGGCAGGAACAGTCTCAGGAAGTACTAAAGAAAACACTTCATCATCGCGAAACCCCACATAAGACCGTAATCGCAGCCGCGCAGTTTCCAAACCAAGTTTAGCCTGAGCAACATCCTGCCGCGACCGAAGCAGTTGAAGTTCAACTTGCAAAAGTAATTCAAGAGAGGTGGTTCCTATATTATAGCGCCCTTGTTCTATTTTGTAAATAGTATCATTGTTGGATAAGTTAAACTGGGCAATTTGAAGTTTAACTTGTTCTTGCAAAACATTAAAAAATCGATCAACTACGCTGTTAGAAATAAATTCTATCTGTTCAACATACTCTCGTCTTGATTCTTCATATCGAAGAGGCTCAGTTTTTCTATCCCACCGCATTTTATTAAAGGAGAATATTGGCTGATCCAATCTCACATTCATTACAGTCCCACTCCACTGCTCTGCTAACAAAGAAGGGTCGTTAAAGTCTTTGAAATAGTTGAGTCCTGTGTTAGCCGAAATGGTTCCGCCAGTCCAAGGGAGAGGCTGAAACAATCCCACACGCATACTATTATTCGTTTGCTCCACGGGTATGTAGCGGTATGTTCCATCTTGTTGAGGTACCTGCCTTACTTCCTTATAATAATTTGGAAGACTGCCCTGTAACGAAAGTTGGGGATTAAAACCTGTTTTATAAATCTGATAAAACCAATATCGATTTTCCTTGCGCGTCTCAGCTTGCTTTGAAGCCACAGACTCGTGCTTTGATCGTTGAAGAATATCCTCAAGCGAATATAATTCCTGGGCAAAACCATTCTGACACAATAGCACAGAGGCCAATGTGAAAAATAAAATCGAAATAAGTTTACTCATAGCGTAGGGATGTAATAGGGTCTTGTTCTGCCGCGCGCTTCGCTGGGGCAATTCCAAAAATAAGTCCAACAGTAGCGGCCACACCAAAGGATACAACGATTGACATGAAACTAATGACGGTAGGTATCTCCGCCACCGAAGCGATAACGTAGGCGAGTGTTATGCCGAGCACCACACCAATCAACCCGCCCGAAACACTGATCATAACAGCCTCAAATAAAAACTGCTGAACAATGTCTGACTTCTGCGCACCGATAGAAAGACGCAAACCAATTTCTTTAATGCGCTCTAGCACCGATGCCAACATAATGTTCATAATGCCAATACCCCCCACTAGCAAGGAGATGCCGGCAATGGCACCCAATACATAATTAAAAATATCGTTGGTGCGTTGTTGTTGCTTGAGTAGCAATTCCGGTATTTCTATTTCATAATCTACAACATCATAATGTTTCCGCTGCAGCAATCGC
>JBBRKB010000321.1:0-5105 GCA_038218385.1 Cytophagales bacterium
GTTGGAATCCGACAAGGCAACATTTGAATTGACAGCCCCTGAAGCCGGTGTTCTTAAAATTGTAAAACAACAAGGTGACACCGTAGCCATCGGAACACTCATTTGCGAAATCGAAGCTGGCAAGGGAACGGATTCTAAATCTCCTGAGAAAAAAGAAACTGCCGATAAAAAAGAAACAACAGAAAAAAAACCTTCTGCAACCGGTGAGGTAAAAGAAATGAAAGTGCCCGCTGTAGGTGAGTCCATTACAGAAGTGACCATTTCAACATGGTTAAAAAAAGAAGGCGATTATGTTGCCCTTGATGAAATAATTGCAGAAGTAGAATCTGACAAAGCAACATTTGAATTGCCTGCAGAAGCTTCCGGTATATTGCACATTGTAGCAAAAGAAAAAGAAACATTACCGATAGGTGGTTTGATTTGTAAAATTGAAGTGACCGATGCTGCACCTGAAAAATCAGAAAGCAAGGAAAGCAAACCATCCGAAAAAGAGACGGGTGATAAGAACTATGCAAGCGGACATCCGTCACCTGCCGCCGCAAAAATACTGGACGAAAAAGGAATACAAAATAATCAAGTGCAGGGCTCTGGTGTCGATGGCAGGATTACCAAAGAAGATGCTGTGAAAGCACAACAAAAAACTGCTGAGACTAAAGCAACGGCATCTGCTCCAACCATCAATACGGGAGGAAGTCGGGACAAGCGTAATGAGAAGATGAGTTCACTACGCAAGACCATCGCCAAGCGTCTTGTGGCCGTAAAAAATGAAACGGCCATGCTCACTACGTTCAATGAAGTGGACATGAAGCCAATCATGGATTTGCGGTCTAAGTATAAAGATAAGTTTAAAGAGAAATATGGTGTTGGATTAGGCTTCATGTCATTCTTCACAAAAGCAGTTTGTATTGCGCTGAAAGAATGGCCTGCCTTGAACGCACAACTTAATGGCGATGAAATTATGTATCACGACTATTGTGACGTATCCATTGCCGTCTCTACACCGCGTGGCCTTGTGGTGCCGGTAATTCGAAATGCAGAATTGCTTTCATTCGATCAGATAGAGGCAGAGGTTGGAAGACTTGCCGCGCGTGGACGTGATGGAAAACTTTCTATTGATGAAATGCAAGGAGGAACATTTAGTATAACCAATGGAGGTGTGTTTGGCTCAATGCTTTCAACTCCAATTTTAAATCCACCACAATCCGCGATACTGGGTATGCACAACATTGTTGAGCGACCCATTGCCAGGAATGGCGAAGTGATAATCAGGCCGATCATGTATCTCGCCCTTTCTTACGATCACAGAATTGTCGATGGACGTGAGTCGGTAAGCTTCCTTGTGCGCGTAAAAGAATTGTTAGAAGATCCGGGCAGGTTGATCCTCGGTGTTTAAATAAGAATTTTTTCTCATCCTTATCAAAATAGAAAACATGCAATACAATGTAACGGTAATTGGTTCCGGACCGGGTGGATACGTGGCAGCTATACGTTGTGCCCAGCTGGGATTTAAAACAGCTATTGTTGAAAAATACGAAACACTAGGCGGCACATGCCTTAACGTGGGTTGTATTCCTTCTAAAGCGATGCTGGATTCATCGGAACATTTCATCAATGCCCGCGATCATTTTAAGGAACATGGTATTGACATCAACACACCCAAAGCAAACCTTACTCAAATGGTTAAGCGTAAAAGCGATGTGGTGAAACAAAATGTAGAGGGCATTGCGTACTTGATGAAGAAAAACAAAATAGACGTCTTCACCGGAGTGGGCTCGTTCATCGATAAGAATACCATAAAGGTTTCAGGTGCTAAAGAAGAAACGATTTCTACCGAGCATGTTATCATTGCAACAGGATCGAAACCTACGCCCCTTCCTTTTGCACCCTTCGATAAAAAAAGAATTATTTCAAGCACAGAGGCGCTGGAATTAAAAGAAATCCCAAAGCATCTTATTGTTGTAGGTGGCGGTGTGATTGGTATGGAACTCGGTTCTGTTTATGCACGCCTTGGAGCAAAAGTGACCGTTGTGGAATTTCTGGATAGCCTCATTCCAACAATGGATGGAACCATGGGCAAAGAACTACTTAAGGTAGCCAAGAAGCTGGGAATAGAATGTTACCTGGGTCACAAAGTAACAGCACTGGAAAACACAGGCAAGGAAGTGCAATTGAAAGCAGAAGATAAAAAAGGAAATGTCATAGACCTGAAAGGTGACTATTGCCTCGTAAGCATTGGAAGAAGACCGTATACTGACGCACTTGGCTTAGATAAAGTTGGGATTGAACTTGACAAAGGTAGAGTTGCTGTTGATGATCACCTTCGCACAAAAGTCAACAACATCTTTGCAATAGGTGATGTAGTAAGAGGCGCCATGCTTGCACACAAGGCCGAAGAAGAAGGTGTGATGGTTGCGGAACAACTCGCCGGACAAAAGCCACACATCAATTATCTTTTGATTCCCGGTGTAGTATACACGTGGCCTGAAGTGGCCAGTGTTGGGTTTACGGAAGAACAATTGAAAGAACAAAACCGCGCCTACAAAGTGGGCAACTTTCCATACAAGGCATTGGGCAGAGCACGCGCGAGTATGGATACAGATGGTCTTGTGAAAATACTGGCCGATAAAACAACGGATGAAATCTTAGGCGTGCATATCATTGGCGCACGCGCAGCAGATATGATAGCAGCAGGTGTTATAGCAATGGAGTTCCGCGCATCGGCAGAAGATGTGGCAAGAATGTCACACGCACATCCTACTTATATGGAGGCCGTTAAAGAAGCTTGCCTCGCTGCTACGGCTAACCGACCTATACACATGTAGTCAACTGGCGTGTTGACCTAGAATTCTTTGCAAGAGTGTGAAGGAGAATATTGCCTAATTCAAGATGCCTTAGAACTCACCGATAATTACAAAGGAAGCCTGAAATCTTACATGCGTGTCTGATTCATTTTAATGTCGCGTTCAGAAATTAAGCATCGGCGTACATTTGAACTATGCCGGCACGGGAACCTGGATATACCATTGGAATAGTAGAACTTTCAAAAATCAAGCGAAACAAACTGTTTGGACGCATTGCTATTTTTGCAGCGTTTGTCGCACTTTTTCATGCAGTAGAAGATGCCAGCTATGGGCTGACGGCCGCACCTTTAATTGATATTGGAATTGCCATTGTCATCTTCTCATGTTACCTGCTTTACAGAAGTGGGTATATTGAATCAGCAAGGATTATTGGACTTGCCTTCTTAAACATTACATTAGGTATCTACGCCAGCGTTCTGCCCATGGAAACGGGGATATATTTTTTCTATTTCCCCATGATCGCTATTTCGTTTGCGATCTATGATTCAACTGAAAAAAAACAAAGGTGGTTTTTTATTTCCCTCTCCGTGTTCTGCCTGGCCTTGTTGTTTAGTACTGATTTTAAATTGCTGGGTGATATCCAAATTGAAGCAGCCGACATTCAGGTATGGTTTCTTGTGAATTTATTTTCAAGTGCCCTTGTGCTGATAGCCTGTATGAATTTTACCATTCAATTGAATACAGAAACCGAAATTCACCTACATGATTTGGCAAGGGAAATAAAAGTGCAGAATGTAAGCCTCGAGAAAACCAATGCGGAACTTGATCGCTTTCTGTATTCAACTTCACATGATCTCCGTGCTCCCCTTATGTCCATCAAAGGTCTTGTTAACATAGCCTCAAACGAGACGACAGACAAAACCTTGCACAAATATTTTAAGATGATGACGGACCGTGCAGACAAGCTGGATGCTTTTATCAAAGATATTATTGACTATTCAAGAAACAGTCGCACGGAATTGGAATACAGTGCCATTGATTTTGATACACTAATCGATGAAGTGTGGGACAATTTTCTTTTCATGGAGGGAGCATCACGTATACGTCTAAAAAAAAGCATTTCATGTGAAGAATCTTATTCAGACAGAAGCCGATTGCTGGTGTTGTTGAACAACCTCGTTTCAAATGCCATCAAATATCATAATATTGATCAACTGGATCCCTGGATTAGTGTATCCGTGGTGGGTTCAACAAGAAATCTTAAGATCGTTATTACCGATAATGGTTTAGGAATTGGAAAAGAACACATGGCACGTGTATTCGAGATGTTTTACCGTGCCCATGAATATTCAAAAGGATCAGGCCTTGGTTTATATATTGTAAAAGAAATAATAAACAAATTAAAAGGCACCATAAAAGTTAAGTCCGAAGAAATGGAAGGCACAACTTTTACCATTGTTATTCCCGTGACCTCAGAAAGAAGTTTACGCCCGCCCGCAGCGCAAGTGCCATCACAACCGGAATCAATGAATTATTCATTGATTGAGGAAGCGCCCACCACAACAGTAATGCAAGTGTCAAGATAATGGCGGTGACGCCAAAATAATTTTTTACAAAAGCAGATTTCTTCTTCAGCAGGAATACCATAATAATGTGGAGCGGAAAGGCCCATAAAATATTGAAGTTGTTGGCGGCCGCTTTGTGATCGGTTGCAGTCCAAAGCAGAAAAAGCACCAGGCCGATCAATCCACAAATACCAAAGAGAACAACATCAAACCACACGGAAATCCTTTTCCTTTTTAAATCATAAAGAGACAGCACCAAGGCCAGTACAAACAAGGCGCTAAAAATATAAAGTGGATGGGGCAACCTGGGCATGGGGTCTTCAGCACGAACTTCATTCACTATTATTTTCTCTTCCACTAAATTTTGTTTCTGGTCACCATGCATGATCGTGGCGTGGTCAACACCTGACTCTACATAATCAGGGAGAAACATGTACTCAAGCGGTGAAGCTTTTTTATCCATAGGCAAGCCCAGGCCGATGTCAATTCCCAAGTCTCCCCAAGGCTGTTCTTTTAAATATATATCTGTTAAATCCCGAATAGAATAGTCCGTGGTGATGTAGCTCCCATCAAAAGTGATCGCGTCATCAAAAACTTTCAATAAGACATCGCGAATTTTCGTGGCACAGTTGTCATAGAAATAGTCGTACGGATATTTTTGATTCTCTGGCAAAGCATTCCATTCGAGAAAGTCGAATAGTTTTTGTTTTTGCTCCTGTGTTAAGTTCAACACTTGTTC
>JBBRKB010000322.1:0-5015 GCA_038218385.1 Cytophagales bacterium
TACCATTACCCTTGAAGATTTACGTGAGAAGGATGAGAATGGTGAAGCACGCCATGATACATTCCTATCAGAAGGAGGTTTACGTGAGTTTGTTGAATACATTGACTCAACCCGTGAAAAACTTATTTCCAAACCGATATATATTGAGAATGACAAAGGCGAAATACCTATACAGGTTGCGCTAAGTTATAATACCTCTTTCAGTGAGAACCTGGTTTCGTATGTGAACAATATCAACACACACGAAGGCGGAACGCACGTGGCCGGATTTAGAAGGGCACTGACGAGAACATTAAAGACCTATGCAGAAAAATCAGGACAGCTTGATAAAGTAAAAATAGAAATCAATGGTGATGACTTTCGTGAAGGGATGACGGCTGTTATTTCAGTGAAAGTTGCTGAACCACAGTTTGAGGGGCAAACCAAAACCAAACTTGGCAATTCCGATGTAATGGGTGCTGTTGATACTACTGTGGGAGAAATGCTCAATCACTTTCTGGAGGAGAACCCGCGTGAGGCCAAGTTGATTGTAAGCAAAGTAATTTTGGCAGCGCAGGCTCGCCATGCAGCACGAAAGGCGCGCGAGATGGTTCAGCGTAAGAATGTATTGTCAGGAACGGGCCTGCCGGGTAAACTTGCCGACTGCTCGAGCACAGACGCCAGCATCTCTGAGTTGTACCTTGTTGAAGGTGATTCAGCAGGTGGTTCTGCCAAGCAGGGGCGTAACCGAAATTTCCAGGCGATACTTCCATTGAGAGGAAAGATCCTCAACGTTGAGAAAGCACAAGAGCACAAAATCTACGACAACGAGGAGATAAAAAATATGATCACGGCATTGGGTGTTTCATTTGGAACAGCCGAAGATGCCAAGGCCCTTAACCTCGATAAACTCCGATACCACAAGGTCATTATCATGACGGATGCGGATATTGACGGAAGCCACATCAGGACATTGATCCTGACATTCTTCTTCCGCTACATGCGCGATCTTATTGAACAAGGCTATATCTATATTGCTTTGCCGCCACTTTACTTAGTGAAGAAAGGAAAAGAAGAACGCTATTGCTGGACCGAAGAAGAGCGCATGTTGTATGTAAAAGAACTTGGCGGTGGAAAAGAAGATTCGGTAGGCATACAACGCTACAAAGGTCTTGGTGAGATGAACCCGGAGCAACTTTGGTCTACCACCATGGATCCGGACAGACGAACGCTTAAACAAGTGAGCATAGAATCTGGTGCTGAGGCTGACCATCTTTTCTCGATGTTAATGGGTGATGAAGTGGCACCACGGCGTGAGTTCATTGAGAAGAATGCGAAGTATGCGCGTATTGATGTTTAATTAAGCCGGGACTGCTGACATAGCATCAGGAAGTCCGGGTGATCCATAAACTTTTTGATTTTAAATAATATGAACGATGTCCCCGTTCCAGTAGATAAAATTTCCCAACAGGTAGAGGAGAGCAATTATATCAGCCGCGATCTTAGCTGGTTGAATTTTAATTGGCGTGTATTGGATCAAGCCAAATACACGGATCGAAGTGTTTTTGATCGCCTGAAATTTATCAGCATCACCGCTTCCAATCTCGATGAGTTTTTCACTATTCGGTTGGGGAGTTTATACAACTACCTGGATTACGGAAAAGAACGTTTTGATTACAGCGGCCTGCGCGAAGAACCTTTCCGGAAATTGTTACTGGCCAAGACAAAACAATTCCTCAACGATCAGAATGATCATTTTATCCATACCCTTCGACCGCAATTCAAAGAGAATGGTTTTTCTATATGTTTATATGAAGACCTCGCTACCGACCAAGTTGAAAAGGTAAACCAGTATTTTGTCCGCACTATTTTCCCGATGCTGACCCCAATGGTCTTTGATAACTATCATACCTTCCCAACGTTGATGAACAACCGGTTGTTGATTGGCGTGGTCACAAAAAATACAGGCGACAATCAAAACCCTCAAAAGGTTTCTTTTATACAAGTGCCCAGCAACTTGCCCCGGTTTTATGAAATTTTTTCAGGTGACATTATTCAGTTTGTACCTATTGAAGAAATCATCAAGCATAACATTCATCATCTTTTTAGAAATATAGAAATTGTAAATGCTACTGTGTTCCGCGTTAACCGGAATGGGGATTTTACGTTGGAAGAAAGTGAAGATATTGAATCCAACTTTCTGGAAGAACTAAAACGAAAACTGAAAACGCGCAGAACGGGTAGGGTGGTGCGCATTGATGTTGAAGAAAACCCCGATCCTTGGATGATGCGCCTTTTGAAAATCCAATGGGACCTCGATGAATATAACATCTCCACTGTACCCAAGGGAAGTCTGATCGATTTCACAGGACTTCAACAAATTATCAGTCACAAAGAATTTAAGGGTAAACGGTTTCAAATACCTGAGCCAATTAAACCGATGAATTTTCCTGAGCAGGGCACAGAGGATTTATTCGAAGTACTAAAGGAGCGTGACATTTTGCTTCATCATCCATACAACTCCATGGATCCCGTGATTGAACTGCTTGAGAAGGCAAGCGATGATCCATATGTATTGTCTATTAAGATTACCATTTATCGCGTGGCAAAAGAGAGTCGTGTGACGGCAGCGTTGTTGAAGGCAGCTGAAAATGGTAAACACGTATCTGTGCTCTTTGAAGTGAAGGCACGATTTGATGAAGAGAATAATTTACGGGAGGCACAACGACTTCAGAAGGCCGGATGTTTTGTGATTTACGGTGTAAACAGTTTGAAAACGCACACCAAACTTCTTCTCATTGTTCGAAAGGAAGAAGAAGAGAAAGTGTATCGCTACGTACACTTATCGAGTGGAAATTATAACGAAGTTACATCCCGTTTATATGTTGATATCGGCCTGCTTACAACAAAGGAAGTTTATGCTAACGATGTCTCCGAGTTCTTTAATGTAATCACGGGGCATTCACACCCCTCTACCTATCGCAACCTGTTGACATCACCGGTTGACATGCGCCTGCAATTGTGCAACATGGTGCAGCGCGAAGCAGAAAATTCGCGTAAAGGGCTTCCGGCAGGAATTGTTATTAAATTAAACTCACTGCAAGACAAAGATTTGATTGATGAATTGTATGCGGCTTCTCAAGCTGGCGTGGTTATAAAATTAATAGTGCGTGGCATGTGTTCCTTACGTCCACGTAGAAAAGGCCTGAGTGAAAACATTGAAGTCATTTCTATCGTGGGAGAGTATTTGGAACATTCACGTATTTATTATTTCCATAATGATGGCGACCCTAAGGTTTACATTGGCAGTGCCGATGCCATGGTGAGAAGCTTCGATAGAAGAATTGAGTCATTGTTCCGCCTCGATGAAAACATTCTGAAGAAACAAGCCATCAACAATCTTCGCTATAATTTAAAGGACAACGTCAATTCGTACATTATGAATGAAGATGGCACATACACGAAGAAAGGCTCAAATGGCGATGCTCCGTTTAATATTCACAAAGAGTTCTATCACATCAACCGTGAGATCGCGATGGAAGCAAATATCTTCTAGGGCATTTAAAATTATTAATCTATGTCGTTGACTTAAGCTCCTTAATATCCCTCTCACGGAGAGGGGAAGGGAGAGATTAACAAATTGCTTAAGTCTACGTCATTGAATTATTAATGATTAAAATAGAAAGGACATTCAATGTCTTTGTGCACGCCGCGGATACGCGTGCGATAGTTAATGGTAAACTCGTGCGTTCCGTTCGAGTATTGGTTTAGCCGCGAAGTGGTCAAGTCATACGAATACGTGAAGTGGAACTTGTCACTCAATTTGAAATTGATAAAGCTCACCACAGCATCACTTGTTCGGTACGAGAGGCCCAGGCTTATCAGATCATAATAAATTAAATTCAGATTGAAATCTGCATTAAGGGGCGTTCCTTCCTGAACGCGTAATAAAAACGAGGGTGATACTTTCCATTTGTCCATTCTGTCTAACGGAATCATTTTGCCCGCATTGAGATAGAAATACCGGGGTAGCTCCAGTTGTTCAAAGTTACCTTTGAAGAAGGTAGCATGTTTCAATATGTAAGGCACAGAAAAGCCTGCGAACATTTTTTTGTTGTAATAAAAAATTCCACCACCAAAGTTTGGTCTGATCTCGTTAAAGTAGCCGTTGAATATTGGATCTTGATTAGCTTTTAATTGAAGCTCAGAAAAGTCCGCACGAAAATTATGAAAACCCCCTTGCACACCTAATGACAGCACGCCACCTTTGGGTTTTCTGATAATGTAGGCATAACTGCCGAACACACCATTGTTGATATAGCTGCCAATTTTATCGCTCGTTACCAGAAGGCCAACGCCAATCTTTTCGCGCTTGAGAGACGTGTGAACACCAAGGGTTGCCGTACTTGGGGCACCTTCAAAATTTACCCACTGCTTTCGGTAGCTTAAGGATGAACTTAATTCAACATGGCTTCCTGCATACGCAGGATTGATCAGCAAGCCATTGAAAATGTATTGGGAATACACAAGGGTATGTTGTGCGCTGGATTCCTTGGTAAAGGCAATCAGCACACATGTTGCGAGTAGACAGACAATGATTTTTTTCATAACACGTTATCGCATAAGTTCTAAGTATCCTGTTTTTGGTGGCGTCCCATCTGATTTGTCTACGATGTAGAAATACGTTCCATCAGGTAAATCATTGCCAAGAATGTTTATCCCTTTGTTTGATATACCATTGAAGGCCACATCCTGATTGTTATATCCTTTGTTTTGATAAACAAGCGTTCCTGCGCGGTTATATATATGAACCGTGTTGTTAGGGAAATCACCTATGCAACCAATTTCAAAAAAGTCGTTCATGCCATCACCATTTCGACTTATACCATTGTAGACTTTGATGTCGAGACGGATAAGGAAATCCTTGGTGGCCGAACAGTTATTCGATGTAATGGCTTTTACTGTGAAACTTCCTGAAGGCAATCCTGAAACAATTGCCCCGTACAATGTATTGCCGTTGATGTCCCACTCCGTTG
>JBBRKB010000323.1:0-5010 GCA_038218385.1 Cytophagales bacterium
AAGTGCGCGAGAAAATTGGTGACGATTATATTACTACCGTAAAAGGTGTTGGATATAAATTCAGCTTAACTTAGCGAATGGTTTATAGTTCGCGGGTACTGGCACTTTTGCTGGCTCTTTCCATAAGTATTTTTGCATCAGCGTTCCTATTGTTTTTTGATGGGATAAAGATCAATGCTGTGGTTGCCTCCTTTTTCTTCACGTTTACATTTTCCTACATTCTTATTTTTTTTGTTTTGGAATTTTTAGTGTTTCGCGAGGCACGCCGGATCCAAAAGCTTATCAATAGGTTAAAGAAAAAAGAAATACCAAAGGTTGGAAAGAAGGGAAGGGTCATTAATCCTTTCAAGAAAATCAATGATGAAATTCTTTCTCTTTCTGAATTAAAACAAAAAGAAATTGATGAGCTCAAAAAGCTGGAAGCATTCCGAAAAGAATTTATCGCAGATGTATCGCATGAATTAAAGACGCCCATTTTTGCAGCGCAGGGATTTGTCCATACCTTATTGGATGGCGCTGTGAATGATAAAAACGTTCGCACCAAGTTTTTGAATAAAGCCGCCAAGAGCCTCGATGGACTTGATACATTAGTGCAGGATCTTCTCACACTTTCGCACATTGAGACGGGCCAGATTAAAATGCACTTCGAGCAAATAGATCTATACGCATTGACGCACGAAGTATTTGAGCAGGTTGAATCAAAAGCAACGAAACGCGACATCACCTTAACCATTGATAGCCAGGACAAGAAAGTAATAGTGTTTGCCGACTGGCAGCGTATCACCCAGGTGATGACCAACCTGGTGTCAAATGCAGTGAAGCACTCCAACGAAGGAGGAGAAGTATTGGTACGCTTTGAAGTGACAAAGAAAAACATCATCACCTCGGTGATCGACCATGGTGGCGGAATTCCTCCGGAACATCAGAAAAGAATATTCGAACGGTTTTACCGGGTTGATAAAAGCCGCAGCCGCGAAAAGGGTGGGACAGGACTGGGACTGGCCATCGTCAAACATATCCTGGACGGCCATCAAACTAAAGCTGAAGTAGTGAGCATTCCGGATGAAGGATCAACATTTAGTTTCAAATTGCCTCGTTTTAAACATACCCCAGAAGAAGGCTGATTTCAGGACTTTCGCTTTCGTTTGATTTATTGAGTTCTATAATCACAGCACACCCTGCCATTTACAATTTCATTTTTAGTAAAATTGCCGCTGATTTGAGTTTTAGAATAATGGTGAAGGCAAATTTGAAATTAGCTGATTTGATATTGTGGGAAGATGATGGCTTTGCGCTCATTAACAAGCCATCGGGTATTTCTACATTGCAAGACCGCAATTCACCCGTTAATATTTTGGCGCTTGCCAAACAAGCTTTAGGGGACGCTCAAGTATGCCATCGGCTTGACAAAGAGACATCGGGCGTGTTGGCCATTGCCAAGAATCCCGAAGCGTACCGACATTTAAGCATTCAGTTTGAAAAGAGAACCGTTTCAAAAGTTTACCATGCCATTGTAGACGGAGTACATAATTTTGAAAATGTATTGGTGGACGAAGCTATTCTGAAAATGGTGGATGGCGTAGTGAAAATTAGTAAAAGCGAAGGAAAATCAGCCCAGACCTATTTCACCTCCCTCACACCCTATAAATACCACACCTTAATGGAGTGCAAACCCGTAACGGGGAGAATGCATCAGATCAGGATTCATTTATCAACACTTGAGGCGCCCATTACTGGCGATGAGATGTATGGTGGCAAGCCTCTTTATCTTTCTACACTGAAAAGAAAATTCAATCTGAAAAAAGAAACTGAGGAACAACCGCTTATAAAAAGGATGGCATTGCACGCTTTTTCACTTGAATTCAGTGATCTCAGCGGAAATGTTCAACACGTGGAAGCGCCCTATCCAAAAGATATACAAGCCATGATCAGGCAGTTAGACCTAAATAGTTGAAGTGGTTACATTCCAACTCTTTTGGCTTGAAAGTCAATTTTTTGACCTTGCTTGCATTTCAAATATTATAGAATTACCTTTGTGTCCCTTTTTGAGGGGGAAAAGGTGTATTTTATTGAGTTTAATTATATAGACAAGTGGATCACAATAGTTACAAAACATCGCAGGCCACCAGCAAAACCATAGAGAAAGGCTGGATAGTAGTGGATGCAAATACGCAAGTTCTAGGTCGATTGGCCAGCAACATAGCGAAAGTCATAAAAGGCAAACACAAGCCATCCTACACACCTAATCAGGATTGTGGAGATCATGTTATTGTGATCAATGCTGAGAAAGTAAGAATGACTGGAAAGAAATGGTCAGACCGCGTTATCTATACGCACTCTGGCTATCCGGGTGGACAGCGTGAGCACACACCTAACACCATTCGTGCTAAACATCCTGAGCGCCTGGTAGAGCATGCCGTGCGCGGAATGTTACCTAAAAATAAATTAGGACGTGAATTATTCAGAAGCCTGCATGTGTATGTCGGTACTGAACACCCTCATACAGCTCAACAACCAAAAGAATTAAAGTTCTGATAAATGGAGATTATCAATACAATCGGTAGACGTAAAACTGCGGTAGCCCGGGTTTATGTGAAGCCTGGAAAAGGTGACGTAATAGTTAACAACAGGGATATCAAGGAATATTTTCTTTCCGACATTCACCAAACATTGGTAAAGCAGCCCCTGGTTGCAATCAATGTAGTCGAGCAGTATGATGTGAGTGTGAATGTTGAAGGCGGAGGTATCAAAGGTCAGGCAGAAGCGGTTCGTTTAGGAATTGCCCGCGCTTTGGTTGAAATTAATCCAGAGAGCAAGCCTGTCTTAAGAAAAGAAGGTTTCATGACGCGCGATTCCCGAATGGTTGAACGCAAGAAATACGGTAGAAGAAAAGCAAGAAAGAGATTCCAGTTTAGCAAGCGTTAATCGATAAGAACAATGGCACAAAAATTAACATATCAAGATCTATTGGATGCAGGTGTACATTTTGGTCACCTCACCCGCAAGTGGAACCCAAAGATGTCTGAGTACATCTTCATGGAAAACAACGGGATACACCTTATCGATCTTAACAAAACATTAGCTTGTCTGGATGAAGCGGTTTACGCTTTGAAAAACATTGTTCGCTCAGGCCGCAAGATCATGTTTGTGGCTACTAAAAAGCAGGCAAAAGATATTGTAACAGAAGAAGCAAAACGCCTCAACATGCCGTTTGTAACGGAGCGTTGGTTGGGTGGTATGCTCACTAACTTTGCTACTATTCGCAAGTCACTGAAGAAATTGACGCAGATCGAGAAGTTGATGAAGGATGAAGCCTTTAACAACCTGGCGAAGCGTGAGCGTCTTATGGTTACTCGTGAGAAAGCAAAATTGGAAAGATTGTTAGGCGGAATTACGGATTTGAACAGACTACCTGCAGCTCTTTTTGTAATCGATGTAAAGCGTGAACATATCGCTGTTACAGAAGCACAAAAATTGAACATCCCGGTATTTGCTTTGGTTGATACCAACTCTGATCCGGATGGAGTTGACTTCATCATACCTTCTAATGATGATGCTTTCAAATCGGTTTCATTACTTACCACTTATATTGGTAAAGTGATCGAAGAGAGCTTGAACGAGCGCAAGAAAGATAAAGAAGAAGCAACGTTGAAAAAGGATGAGGAAGAGAAGCGCAAGGTTGACGAAAAGGAAACCATAGAAGAGGCGAAATAAGTTTAGCCGATGAATCAGGAGCGTAATCTTCTGATGATCAGGAATAAAATAATTCTAACTGAACATCGGCCACAAGCCGATGTTTGGTGTTTTAGGGCTTACCCATTGGTAAGAAAATGTTAAGCAAGTATTAAATTCTAATTTTAAAAAATAAAACAGCATGGCTATCTCAGCACAAGACGTAAACAAACTAAGGCAAATGACCGGCGCCGGTATGATGGATTGTAAAAAGGCACTTACCGAAGCGGATGGCGATTTTGACAAGGCAATAGAAATCCTGCGTAAGAAAGGACAAAAAGTTTCGGCATCACGTTCCGACAGGGATGCTAAAGAAGGATCTGTTTTCGTTAAGACTTCAGACGATAACAAAGCAGCGGTATTGATTGCACTTAACTGCGAAACAGATTTCGTGGCGAAGAACGAAGCGTTTCAAAACCTGGGCAACTTGATTGCCACCACAGCATTCGAACAAAAGCCTGCCGACAAAGAAGCTTTGCTCGCTATTCAGGTTGGTGGCTTGTCATTGAATGACAAGATTATTGAACTGGTTGGAAAGATCGGTGAGAAGGTTGAAGTGAGTGAATACATATTGATGACTGGTGAAGCGGTGATTCCTTACATACATTCCGGAAGTAAACTGGGTGTATTGGTTTCATTGAAAGGTGTGAATGGCAATGATGTAACAGAAGCCGGTAAAGATGTAGGCATGCAGATAGCAGCCATGAATCCGGTAGCTGTTGATGAGACACAAGTGGATAAAACAACTATCGAAAAAGAATTGGACATTGCTAAAGCACAGATATTGGCAGAAGGCAAGCCTGAAAACATGGTAGAGAAAATTGCGCAAGGCAAGTTGAATAAATTCTTTAAAGACAACACCCTGTTGCCACAACCCTTTGTGAAAGACAATTCAAAAACCATTGCGCAATACCTTGACAGCGTATCAAAAGGTATGACCGTTGCAGAGTTCAAGCGCGTGTCGATTGGGTAATTGTAAATCTGATTTTTGATAAATATTTAGAGAAGGGCTTCGGCCCTTTTTTTTATGGGCGGACATTACATTGAAATGAAAATTATCTGCACGAGATGGGATTTTTTGAACGATATTGTCGTGAAATGCTGATGGTTATGTATAGGTTGTAAAAATTAAACCTGCCTTTAGGTAAAAATTTAAATAATATTTATGACCGCTTGCGAACGATCACTGTTCGATAAAGATCAATTTTGTTTTAGTATCTTGTTATAATCTGATATGGATGGGTTTCTTTACACATTGCAAACTGGCACAAGAGTTGG
>JBBRKB010000324.1:0-4997 GCA_038218385.1 Cytophagales bacterium
CAGGAAGACACTTAGTAACCATGCCTCATATTGAACGCTCTACTTTCCAATGGAACTGGGCACATTATACTGAGGGCAGAAAAGATGAAGTGTCGCCTTGGCTGGAAGCTTTCGTGAATGCACGTAAATGGATTAAATACCAATATCCAACACATTCCATTCCGTTCTATTAGTGGTAGAAATGACAGCAATTTTATCATTAGGTTGTATGCCCAAACGTAATAGACCTCTGCTTATGGCATTGGCTTGAGCAATATACTCTTTGGTGGAAATTGATTTCCATTCGCCGTTGTATTTTGTAATAAGCGCTTTATCAAGATTGTAAAGTTCAAGTTGATGCCTTGGGATATCAAAAAGTCTGGTAATTTCTGTCATCAGTTATATGAAGTTAAGTATCTGCAAAGTATGAAATTAAATAGGATTTTCAAATGTGGACCTAAAAAAAGGAGGTTTTTAATAATAAAACCCCCTGTATATTCCTAATATGATAAATCAATCTTATTGATTTTCAATCCATTTACGAGCATTAACAAATGCCTCCAACCATGGCGAAACTTCATCTTTTCTGCCTTCAGGATAATGTGCCCAGTTCCATTGACATGTAGAACGTTCAATATGCGGCATGGTCACTAAATGTCTTCCGGTTTTATCACACATCATAGCCGTGTTAAAGTCAGAGCCATTTGGATTTGCAGGATACCCCTCGTAGCCATATTTCGCAACGATATCATAATTATTTTCAGACAGCGGTAATTTAAACTTGCCTTCGCCATGTGAAATCCATACACCTAATGTGCTGCCTTCTAATGTTGAAAGCATCACCGAATTGTTTTTTTGAATTTCTACCGATGTAAAGCCACTTTCGTGTTTGTTGGAGGTGTTATAGGTTAGTTTGCCGTGGGTTTCATGCTCTGGATTGACCAGGTCCAATTCCATCCAAAGTTGCGCGCCATTACAAATGCCCACAGTAAGTGTGTCTTCTCTTTTAAAGAAATCCTGAATGACTTTATTGGCTTTCTCGTTGTATTTGATAGCGCCTGCCCATCCTTTTGCAGATCCTAAAACGTCCGAATTTGAAAACCCGCCAACAGCACCTAAAAACTGAATATCTTCTAAAGTTTCACGGCCAGAAATCAAGTCGGTCATGTGTACATCTTTCACATCAAAACCGGCGAGATACATGGCATTGGCCATTTCACGCTCAGAGTTGGAGCCTTTTTCGCGCAATATTGCTGCTTTTGGTTTCTCGACTTCGCTTGAACTGATCGGTAATTTCCCTGTGAAATGTTCAGGGAATTTATAGATGAGTGGTTGATTTTTATAATTATCAAATCGGTCTTTCGCTAATCCGTTGGCAGTTTGTTTTTGATCGAGTAGATAAGAGGTTTTAAACCACATGTCACGCAATTTCGAAATCCCCATGGTGAATTCTTCTCGTCCGTTCCTGAGGTTAAGCACGTCACCATCGATAACGGTTCCTATGTTGAAAAACTCAATATTTGCGTCACTCAATATTTTTTCTGCGGAAGTGTCAGTGGTTTGAAAAACAATTCCTGCATTCTCAGCAAAAAGGATTTTGAATGAATCGTTTTCGCCTAAAGCAGTAAGATCCAATTCAGCACCCAAATTAGTATCAGCAAAACACATTTCCAATAAGGTGGTGATCAATCCGCCAGACGCCACATCATGTCCTGCAACAATTTGATTGTCCTTGATTAAATCTTGAATGGTGTTGAAAACTGTTTTTACATATCCAGCATCCTGAACTTTTGGAGCTTCCTCGCCAATTTTGTTGAGAATTTGTGCAAATGAGCTTCCTCCTAATTTAAAATTATCTTGTGAAATATTGATATAATAAATGTTGCCTGCATTTTTCTTAAAAACAGGTTCCACAACTTGGGTGATGTCATCACAGTTACCTGCTGCAGAAATAATCACCGTTCCTGGGGAAATAACGTCTTCATTTGGATATTTCTGCTTCATTGAAAGCGAATCTTTTCCGGTAGGCACATTAATACCCAAATCAATAGCAAATTCAGAAACTGCTTTTACAGCTTCATAAAGACGGGCGTCTTCACCTACGTTTTTACATGGCCACATCCAGTTGGCCGAAAGCGACACACTTTTCAATCCATCTTTTAAAGGAGCCCACATGATATTGGTCAAGGCTTCCGTAATCCCGTTTCTGCTGCCCGCCACAGGATCAATCAGACCTGCAATAGGCGAGTGGCCAATGGACGTGGCAACGCCTTCTTTCCCTTTATAATCTAATGCCATCACGGCAACATTATTGAGCGGGAGCTGCAAAGGACCAGCACATTGTTGTTTGGCGACTTTTCCGCCCACGCAACGGTCCACTTTATTGGTCAACCAATCTTTACAGGCCACAGCCTCCAATTGTAATAGTTGATCTAAATAATCGAAAAATTTATCTTTTTTATAGGTGACGGCATCGTAATTTCTAGCGACCGTGTTATCAGTCATGATTGTTTTTGGAGAACTTCCAAACATGTCACTCATTTCCAAATCCATCGGTTTTTCTCCAGTTGTTTTGGATTCAAAAGTAAAGCGATGGGTTCCAGTAACATCACCCACAGTATACATTGGCGAACGCTCTCTATCTGCTATATTTTGAAGGGTTTCCAAATGTTTTTCAGCAATGACCAAGCCCATTCGTTCTTGGGATTCGTTGCCAATAATTTCTTTTGCCGATAATGTAGGATCGCCAACGGGCAATTTATCTAAATCGATATGTCCGCCGGTGTCTTCTACCAGTTCGCTCAAACAATTTAAATGGCCTCCAGCACCATGATCATGGATGGAAACGATATAGTTTTCTTCACTTTCCACCATCCCACGTACAGCGTTAGCGGCTCGTTTTTGCATTTCCGGATTGGAGCGTTGTACGGCGTTTAAGGTGATACCTGTAGAAAATTCGCCAGTATCTGCAGATGACACTGCAGCACCACCCATCCCAATGCGGTAGTTTTCACCACCTAAGATGACTACTTTGTCACCTATTTTAGGCGTGTCTTTCAAAGCTTGATCTGCTTTTCCATAGCCAATTCCCCCAGCCTGCATGATGACTTTGTCGTAACCCAGTTTGCGTGCAGACGCTGAACTAGCTGAAGAGTCCTTATGTTCGTCATGCTCAAAAGTCAACACAGACCCACAAATCAACGGTTGCCCAAATTTGTTACCAAAGTCTGATGCACCATTAGAGGCTTTTATTAAAATATCCTTTGGAGTTTGGTACAACCAAGGACGTGCTTCCATTTTTTGCTCCCAAGGACGGTTTTCTTCCAATCGGGAATAAGAGGTCATATAAACCGCTGTTCCTGCCAATGGCAAAGAACCTTTTCCACCTGCGAGTCTATCTCTGATTTCACCTCCAGAACCCGTGGCAGCACCGTTAAAAGGCTCTACTGTTGTTGGGAAGTTATGAGTTTCGGCTTTCAGGGAAATCACCGATTCATAATTTTTAGTTTGATAAAAATCGGGCTTGTCTGCTGTTTTTGGGGCAAATTGTTCAACCGTTGGACCTTTTATAAAAGCGACATTGTCCTTATATGCAGAAACAATAGTATTCGGATTTTTGTTGGAGGTTTCCCGAATCATCTTGAACAATGACGTTTCTTTCTCTTCGCCATCAATAACAAAAGTACCGTTAAAAATTTTATGACGGCAATGTTCACTGTTGACCTGTGAGAACCCGAAGACTTCAGAGTCAGTCAGTTTTCTGCCTATTTTTTTTGAAACTTCTTCCAAATAGTCAATTTCTTCATCATTGAGCGCCAGCCCTTCCTGTTGGTTATAGGCTGAAATATCAGCGATATCCAAAATAGATTCCGGTTGGATATGAATGGTGAATGAATCTTGGTTGATACCTTTATACTTTTCGGATATCATGGGATCAAAATCTTTAAAATCTTCCGTTACAGCCTGGAATTCCTCAATACGGATAATATCAGAAATTCCCATGTTCTGAGTAATTTCAACAGCGTTTGTGCTCCAAGGCGTAATCATCGCAGCCCGTGGACCAACAAAAAAAGCATCGAGAGATGCTTGTAGTAGTAGAGGTTGGTTGCCAAACAACCATACCAATTTGGAGATGGTTTCAGGGCTTAATTCTTTTGTTGCTTGCCCGAGATTTTGGCGGGTTTGAACAGCAAAAATCTTGCTGTCTGCGTTTCCAAAGAAATGAATCATTAGGTCTTATTTTGCGCCTGCTAATTAAGCAGACATGTTGTGTTTTGAAAGTGCAAAATTAACCCTTTTTGAGGATATTATTTTAAAATGACTCATAAAAAAAAGCGACTTGTTGAAGTCGCTTTCTTAATAACTTTTGATGTTCTCGTCAATAATAATAGTAATAATAATACTCAAGAAGAACTTAAAATGCTAAACGTAGATACTGATTAGTTCTTTTTAAGCAGCGCCATATAAAAACCATCATAGCCAGATTTATGGGAAAGTATTTTTTCGTCTTTAACAAAAGTAAACTCTGTTCCAACCTCTGATTTTAAAAATTCCTTTACCTGATCTTGATTTTCTGATGGCAAGATGGAGCATGTTGCATAAACCAACTGTCCTCCAGATTTTACGATTTTTGCATACTGCTGTAAAATTTCCTGTTGGGTTTTTTTAATGTTCTCAATAAATTCCGGTTGTAGTTTCCATTTGGCATCCGGATTTCTTCTCAACACGCCCAAACCAGAACACGGGGCGTCAATCAATACCCGGTCAGCCTTGTCATATAATTTTTTGATGACTTTGGTAGTTTCAATCGCTCTTGTTTCAACATTAAAAACACCGTTGCGTTTGGCTCTTCGTTTAAGTTCATTGAGCTTGTTACCATAAATATCAAGCGCAATCACTTGACCCTTGTTTTGCATTAAGGTGGCAATGTGCAATGTTTTTCCACCGGCGCCAGCGCAAGCATCCACAACACGCATTCCTGGTTCAACATTTAAAAAGTCGGCCACCAATTGTGATGA
>JBBRKB010000325.1:0-4971 GCA_038218385.1 Cytophagales bacterium
ATAACCGAAGAAGGGAATGTTAAAAAAACAATGAGGACGAGCAATAGAAACCTATCCTCACTAAAAAGAGAAATATCGATTCGTGTATACCCAACATACCAAAAATAAATCAAGTATAGTGACACAAAATGTGCAAGTTGATCAGCAAAGAAATAGTATCGCTTCGTTCGATCATTTTGTAAAATGAGTTTGGTTATGTCAATTATACCATGACTAAACACGATGAGTAATGCCCAGGGCCAAAAGTTCCAGTCCCATACAAGTACCATTGCCAACACACCATGCAAGATAATATGAACATACAATTGATAGGCCTTCCATTTTCTCTCTTCTTTCGCCAGCACCCATGATGTAGGTTGCAAAAGAAAATCACCAACCATGTGGACCAAGAGGAGCTTTATAAATAAGATCATTTCAGTTCAGTAATTTTGTTTTGATACATTTCAATCAACTCCGTGATTTCATAATAACAGGCCCGCTTCAGCCGGGTGCTCACCGCGTTTTGCTTTACCTTTAATAATTTCCCCAACGCCTCCTGGGATTTCCCCGGATGCTCCAGCGCTTTCTGCATCGTGTCCGCTGCATTGGTAGTCCATGCATCCATCGTAATCAAAGCGAGCCTGAGGTATAAGTTCATTTCATAATCAAACTTTGCGTTGCCACTGCGAATGGCCAGGTTGAGTTTATCTTTTTTTAATTGTTCCACCAACTCTCCGGAATGAACAAACGCACTTCCGTTTGATTCGGTTATACTTTTAGCATTATACGATTTATCACCTAGCCCAATGGCCATCCGTACATCCACACCCTGTAGGGTCTTCAATGCTGCTTTAATTTTAATGGCAACCAACAATGCCTGTGCTGGTTTTTTAATTTCTATCTGAAAACTATCGCCCCGAAAAATCTCCCAATGCCGGGGGGTCTCACCCAACTTTGCCAACTGAGATTTTAGAACCTTTAGCCAAACTCTGCTGGCCGACCTGCGGGAATTAATTATATCACCTGTTATAATACTGATCATGGCTGTTTATCACAATTCAAATATATCACATAATTACGTGATATATTGAATTATCACATAAAAGCGTGATAATCGAGATTATCACGTAAAAGCGTGATAGTAATAATCAACCCCTCTATACTTATTTGGCATTCACATACTCTTTCAGCCTATCTTCCAATCCTTAAAAATACTTGATGATTGCTACTATACTTCTGTGGACACGTCTCCTCCTTCAAGGGAGAAAGTATTGTGTCTTGATTTTATGAGTCCTAAAACTTACTTAAAAAATTAAAAGGGGCAATCTTATCAAAGCCAGAATGGCTTAGTAAGCGCGAGGATTTGCGAGTAGTACTAGCAATTGAAAATGGGCTGCAAGCCTTGCAAACTCAACTGTTTTGCAGAGGTGGTGATGAACGCTAATGAGGTATTTCTGTTTAGCATATTTTTCTTGCGACAAACAATGTTACGTGAACATCTTGTAAAAGTCAAGTATCCTTTAAGATTGAACGGTAACAAAGAAGTAAAATCTGCATTGCATGCGTTTGAGGAAATATAATTTTGTTGAAATATTTTTAAAGATGTAAGATTTAATCCATGCTTTATCCACATAAAAACATTCTCAACATGATTGAAAGCAAAACATAGATGTAGCGAAATTAATCGCATTGAAGAGCCTTCATCAAGACTCAATTCAACAAAATCTCATCCACAAAGAACCATCCCTTCTCTCCTTTTTTCTTGTGCCACGCCGGAAGTTTGGCAACTGGCTCTGCGATGATTTTTATAAAACGAATTTCTTGTTGAGGGAAAATGCATACTATGCCAGCCTGTGTTTTAGCGCCATATGCCACAGGCTGGACGGGAGAAACAGTAGACAACAACTTCATCTTGCTGCTATCTGTTCCTCCCCAAACTTTTATTACTGTTGGCGGAAAAAGAAAAGCCCCATGATCGTAGCGTGTGCTAAGGGTTACCGATGAAAGCATCACCGGCTTACTAAACATCATCTCTGTCTCCATTTTATTTTCCCTAAATCCAAGCCAGCCTTCATAGCTTCCATAGCTCATGCTTCCCGCTTCTTGATCGATGAGTGTTTTAGCTCCATTTGCAAAATATTTTCTATCGGGCAATGTGATAAACCAAATGGAGTCGGGTTTATAAACAGATTTAAAGAAGTAGGCAGATGAGATGGTACTTCCATACCAACCTTCTTTAAAAGCCACTGCTTGTATGGATGTAACGGGTGCAGAAGCTGTGACTTCATGTGTATACAATTCACCATGCAAACTATCGGGCTCGGTGCCGTCCAATGTATACCGGATCGCTACACCTGTTATGGGGTGAGTAATTGTGAGCTTGAAATCGGTTTTATAAATCTTACTATCGTTCACAATGCGTGGTGATGTAAGTTTTAACACTTTCGTATGATCGAGAACAAACCCGGTTTCAATTTTTAATCCTGGTATTTTTTCTTTTAGTTGTTCCAAGGCTCCTTCACTCACAGCAGTGTTCCAACAGTAAAGGCTCTTCAGATTTTTTAATACGGCCAGTTGGGTAATGCCTTCATCGGTAATTTTTGAAGAAGAAACAGAAAGACTCGTGAGGTGTTTAAGCGAACCCAAGGATGACAAAGTTGCCCCGGTAATGTTGGAGAAATTGAGGTTCAATCTTCGCAGGTTTTCAAAACTGGAAATGATTTTTAGGTCTTGATCTTCTATTGGCATTTTATTCAAGTCCAGACTCACGATTTGTTTCTGCAAGGGTGCCAACTCTTCCATTTGCTTGATGTTGAACAACGGTGCATTATAAAAGGTAACAGAAAGCGCCGGTGAATTCGTAGCCAGCGGGTAGATGACTCTGTAAGCAGAATTAAGTTTTTCAATCGTTTCCACATCTGCATACGCAAAGTCATAAACTTCTTCTTCAGAACCAAAATAATTTTCAATCAACACACGCAGCGTATCATCGGGAGGCAATGCCATTACGTGTTTCTCCAACTCGCTACCCGAATGAATCCATTGCTCAAGGAGTTGCAACTCTTCATCCGTAAGTTGTGCCTTGCTTTTAGGAGGCATATGTTTCTTGTCGTCTTCTGGAAGGTGAATGCGTTGTAGAAATATTCCTTCACCCGGCGTATCGATTTCAAAAAGTTTTCCATCCTTGCCGCCTTTGGCAATTCCTTCTTTTGTTGTGAGGACTAATTTTCCTTTTGCCTTTGATTCATTATGGCAAGTGCCACATTTCTCTTCCACTATCGGTCTGATGATATGATCATAGATCAGCGCTTCTTCTAACGGAACTTGCTCAACCGACTTTGCCAATCGCACGGGTGCAAACAAAAAATCCTCTCCATGAGTAAGCTCTGCACCGAAGTGTCCTGTAAAAACAAGTAGCACAACCAAAACAACACTGCTGATTTTAAAACCCAGCGTAGGAAACCCTGCGCGCTCATAGTAGTAGCACCCCGACATTAAAAAACCAACAGCCACGCCCAACCACTTATGCCAAAAAAGAACCTCGCCCGAATAGCCGGGCTCACGTGACAAAAATAATCCCATAAGAATGGTCAATGATGTAGCCCATGCACTGAGGAGAAGCATGGCTTTCAGTCCTTCATGATCAACTGTAGTTTTCAACCATGGCCGCATGAAGTAAAAGACAACAACCAATAAAACAATGGCTATGGGGAAATGAAGAAACAACGGATGCATTCGCCCAATCACCTGGATCCATGAGGGAAGTACGATCCGGTTTTCAAAAACAAATAAAAAAACAATCAGAACATTAAGGGCAAAGAGCGCATGCTCAGCCAGTCGCACTACTTTCTTCATTTTCAAATATCCTGATTAATCAATTACTAAACCCGGTTAAGTTTGTAAGGGTACACTTTTCCGGAAGCCCATTGTGCCACATAGACATTGTCATCTTTATCTACACAAACATCGTGTGGATGGATAAATAATTTTTCTTTTTGGCTCATCGGCTGAAGAACGCCATCAATATACGTGGGAGAGGTTCCACCAATATTGGATACAACTTTATTTTCTTTGTCTAGTATGGTTACAAAACCAGTTCCTTCATGTTTCAAGTCTGGCGAGCGCAACACGGCAGCGTACAAGTAATCTCCTTTGATGACAGGCCTGCAAACACATGCACCCGGAAGTTTTATCACCTCCAGCAATTGGCCATCAGGGGTAAATCGCTTAAAGCAATTTCGTGTTCTGTCCGTAACCAGTAAGGTTGTGGTACCGCTTCTTTTGTCAACACATATACCGTGTGCATTATCGAGGTAATGATCTCCCTCACCTTTCCCTCCAAAATAGTCAATCAAATTTCCTTTGGCATCATAGTGTAAAATATATTGCTGGCCATATCCATCGGCAATATAAAAATCCCCTTTATCCATCACGGCTACTTCGGTAGGCTTAAATTTCATTGACTCTGGATATAAATCTTTCGGTGGATCAAGTCTCAATATAGCTTCGCCTTCCAAACTTACCTGATGAACCTGATGCGTTTCTGTGTCGGTTACAAAAAGGGTATCACCAAACAACGTCAATCCATGCGCCCCTGGGAATGCATGACCCCACGTATTTAATAATTTTCCGGATGTATTAAAAATAAGAATATTGTTCTTCGTTTCATTCGTCAACAATAAAATCCTTCCCTTTGTATCTTGCACCATCTCATGACAATCGTTCACCGGATTTTTCAATGGATCTGCTTTGCTCCATGCTGTATCCATTTTGTATTGCATTCCATTATGCCCAAAAACTTTGTCACTGGAATTTTTTCCAAACAAATTATTGAGAATGGATACACTGGCGATGGAAGTAAGGGAGGAGTTTTTGATAAAAGTTCTTCGTCTCATGGTAATTCATGGTTTAATAACATTTTTTCTAAAGCTGCTAGCTACTAGCTGCTGGGGTGATCCCTAAACGTTCACGTAAACTATCTAGAAGCTAGAA
>JBBRKB010000326.1:0-4969 GCA_038218385.1 Cytophagales bacterium
CAGACAGAAAAACTAATGACTGCAAGCGAAAAATATGTTTCGGGAGCAGAAAAAGAATTAGACGAATTTTGTGACGGATACTTTGCAAACGACACCGAAGTTGAAAATTATTGCAGAGAAAAACATATACCGACAAACGAAGAATGACTAGAACCACTGGCTATAACAGCGTGTATAAGAAATAGCGGGTTCAGTGCTAAATCAAAGGTCTATGCTTTTAATAAAAGTCATTACCAAACCGAAAGTGAAGTGCTTATAAATCTGCTACTTCTCATACACGCAAACCGTTAGCCTTCATTAGAAAAAATAATGTAAATGGATTATTCAAAATCATTGAAGTCTGAAGATTTGTGTCAATAGAAGAGTACAAAAAAAGCGGAAGTACTGCAAATTCGATCAAGAGTTTAAACGCAAAAGCTGTAAATTTGGTAATTCATTTTTTGTTAGAATAAAAATAATGCAAAATTCAAATCAAAATGAAAATCAAGATGATAATACAAACTATCTTTATCCTAGGAAGCTTATTGGCTATCTTTTTCTTTTTTAGAAACAAGAAAAAAGCTGAAACGGAAGTTATAACTATTGATTACAAACCTTTTACCATTCTAAAAACATCGACAGAAAACAAGTATTTCAATATGAATTATGCTCGTTTTTCCTCCGTCACCTATACTGATTACACGGTGTTGTATAAAGGAGCAGCCATTCAATTCCCTGCTACATTGGAACAAAATACTGGCATATCAGGTGTATGGAAAGCGTATATCTTAAAAGGCGCACCAAAACCAACCATTCTCGCAGGTAGTCAAAGTCTTTATTTAATATATGAAGAAAATGATTCCGCCAAAATCACTCCGTTGGATGAGCAAAATTCTGAATTTGCAAGCATTCAATGGCTGGATAAAGAAAACGGTCAGCCCAGCTCAAATCAAGAGGTATATATTTCAAATGATTCAAGTGCTACCTATTTTTTGGAGGGAGGGGAATATCTTTTGATTAATAAAACAACAGTTTTAATGATTTCTGATTTGGCTGTATTTCATTTCAAAAAATATCAAGACGGTATTGATTATAATGCTACAAAAGTCGTTGCTTTTTCCCCAGATAAAAATGAAATTGTATTTGTTGGCAGCAAATACGACGAGGATAAGTTTATCTATGCCCTTATGGTATTTGATTTTAAAAAGAACAAGGCTTATGCCCTTCCATTTGACCAAACGGAAACTCGGATGCAGGATGAACATGATATAGATGCTACTTGGATAAACACTTTTTTTGATTGGCAAAAAACAAAGGAAGGAAACTATATTTTAAAAAAACGAGAACGGTCTCAACCAGCCTTATGGCAAGGGCGGTTTTCCGACAACGAAACTTATTATAACCTCTTGCCAGCAAAAGAAGAAATGAGGCATGTACTGGCTGATTTTGTTTTAAAAACTTTGGATTTAGATAAAAGCGCTTTACAACCTCATAATGCAGGGGACAATATCGACTTGTACATTCAGTATAAAAATCTAAAATTTAATGTAGGCTATTGGGCAAATCTAAAAAATGTTCATTTTTCAAAATATCTTTATGAAAGGGAATCCGAAGAGAGTTTAAAAATTGTTCAAAAAATTGGAAATGATTTTAATGAAGAATTGAGGAAGGGGAAGTATCAGGAATTTTTTACTACCTATTGAAATGTATTATTAGTTCATTCAAAAACCTTAAGAATTCACACCAAATGGAAAAATATTTTGGCAATATTAAGATAGGAGCAACTGAAAATACAACTGGTGGTAATTCTTCATCCGAATTAATTTCATCTGCATTCATTCACTATCCCGATTGTCAGCAACTTATCATTCGGTTGCCCCAAAATGGTTGGGATGGTTACGGAGCCATTCGTTTGTTAGACAGCGACACCAAAAAAATACTGGGCGAGCGTCCTTTAACCAATCGGCTCAACGGAAATACCCAAGTTATGGGATACGGTCGAGATACCACCGTATCCGTCCGACCAACTACACCCCCCCTCCAGGCAGCAATTTGTTTAGCTCCGATAACTTCATGTCCGAAATCCGCTCCAAGGTGTCCTTGAGCCATTCATAGGGATTGACGTCATGCGCTTTACAAGAGCCAAAGAAGCTATACCCTTCGACACCGCTCAGGGCATCGCATCATTGCAATACGTTGTGCCGCAACATGAGAGCCAGCAAAGAGATAATTTTTCCGACCAAGAGCCAATGGTCTGATTTTATTCTCAATCAGATTGTTATCCAATTCTGTGTTGTCATGGTCCAGGATTCGGATCAACTTTGGCCACTGTTGATTAGCATAGCTGAGCGCCTTGCCTAATGGACTTTTTGGTTCAATAGCGAATTGCAATTGCTCATCAATCCATTGCTTCAGTTCTTCAAACAATGGTAGTAAATGTTGCTCGCGATATTTCTTGCGTTCTTGTGATGGTAGTTCTCCAGCAACACTGTGCACCGCGTAGATGCGTTGAATCAATGCGAGTGCCTGCTGGCTCTTTGTTTCGTGGGTGATCTGAGCTTCATGGAATTTCCTGCGTGCATGTGCCAGACAACCAATCAATGAGATTCCCGGGACATCAGCAAACTTATCGTAGACATGCCACCCATCAGTTTGAAGGACACCTTGGTAGTATGCCAATATTTCTTTTGGACCCTGTTGGCCACGACCTTTTCTATAATTGAAATACACCAATTTTAATTCCGGTGCATAATACACCCACTGGTATCCCTGGTGGATTCCTTTGTCATGATCATGGTCCAAAACTTTTATGGGTGATTCATCCACTTGTAAATATCCGGATGATAACACTTTCTTTTTAAATGTTTCGTACAACGGATGCAAAAGCGTACAAACCGCAACAAACCATTCATTGACTTTGCTATCGCTTACTTCTCACTGATAATCCCTTTTGAATCGCTGGATCTGGCGATAAAAGGGCATATGATCAATAAATTTGGATACACAGATGTGTGCCAGCAAACCTGCTTCCGCAATGGCTTTGGGGATTGGGCGAGAAGGCAATTTCCCGATCACCACACCCTCACCATTCACCTTTGCATATTTCGGACGAATCGTTCTTTTCCTGATCAGGCTGGCCGGTGTGTAGTCAAGTGTTTTAGTGATTTCATCACCGATACGTTTCAATCCAACAACATCTTCACTTGGTTCAATAATTACTTTCCCCACCGGCAGATGATCCGGAAGCTCGGTGCGACCTGGATGTTTCTTGGAAACTTTACGCTTGTACTCGATATGTTGTTTCGACTCATCGATAGCGTCAACCATTTCAGATTCAGCTTCAAACAAAGAGAGTTGATTCGAATTGACATCGGCGATAAAGCGTTCGCGCTGGCTTCCGTAGATCAGTTTTTTGAGTTGAGCCAACTCTTGGCGAAGAAAACCTTTTTTCTTGCTTTAGCTCTTGATTTTCGCGCTTGAGTTGTGCACCTTGGATGTTGCAAAAATAATATTACAAATAAGTAAATGCGTCATGTAATAGCATATTTATTTACTCACATCCCTATGCTAAAATCGTGATAAGGAATTGTATCTTTTTCGTTGCACGATATGACGAATGGATACGCCACTGATCAGCATCACTAACTGATCATAACGCAATGATATTTTTGTGTTTTTTTCTTTTCCAGGAATGACCTCAAATGATCCATGCTTCAATCGTTTGTGATACATCACGTATCCATCAGCGTCCCATACCAGAAGCTTCACTTTGTCTCTGGGTTTGTTGCAAAAAAATGAACACATAGCCACTCATAGGATTATCTTCCAGAATGTGGCGTACCACACCGCACAATCCATCAATCCCTTTACGCATATCAACGGGAGTCATGCATACATAAAATCGCTGGTGCGAGTGAAAGCCTAACATCCCGCCAGTTCCCGCAGGAAGGATGCTTCCGTAGCAGAGTTAAACCACATTTCCACTCCGGTCGCAAACCGAACATGAACAGAACTAGCATAGGCTTCTTGATCGACTATGTGGATCTCAGCAAACTGAGCTTTAGCTGTCTGATCATAAAGCTTACGCTTCCAGTAATAAAACATACCGGAGGACAGGTTGTATTGATCACAATAAGATTGAATACTGAGTGAAGATTTTTACTGACGGACTATGTGCCGTTGCCAATGAATTACATTATCTTTCATCCCGGCAAAGTAAATGCCTTAGATCAGTTCATACAAGATGTGATTGGTCGGAGGGATACGAATTGAGAATATTAATAAAGCTGAAACAACGTGAACCATTAACCATGCTATTAACAATACTCGGATTTTTACTTTGTGCAGCTGTGATTTTTTTCAGCGGCACTAAATTGGCTCATTACGGAGACGAAATAGCCGAATTAACTGGAATGGGTAAGGCTTGGTTTGGTTTAATCATGATGGCTTCTGTAACCAGTTTACCCGAATTGTTTGTTGGCATAAGCTCAGCAAGCATCATAGAATCTGCCGATTTTGCAGTGGGCGATGTATTAGGAAGTTGTGCGTTTAACTTAGCCATATTATCTCTTTTAGATGTATTTTCAAAAAAAACAACCTTGTTCTCTGTTGCTTCACAAAGCCATGTGCTTGCTGGTGCATTAGGTATTGTTTTGTTCTCTTTTGTAGGCATCAGTCTTTTTGTGCCTTATGATTTCAAGCTAATTGATTGGCTTGGAATAAGCAGTATTGTTTTTATTGCCATTTATTTGATTTCAATTAAGTTAGTTTATCAATATGAAAAAAACCACCCAACACCAAATAATCCATCTAAATTATTGGAGTTACAAAATAAAACATCGCTCAAAATAGTTGTTTTTTGGTATGCTTTAAATGCATTAGTGGTTATAGGGGCTGCATTATTACTTCCTTATTTTGCTGAACAAATTTCCAATCAAACCGGACTTCAAAAATCATTTATTGGTACAGTATTGTTAGCTGCATCTACATC
>JBBRKB010000327.1:0-4959 GCA_038218385.1 Cytophagales bacterium
CACATGTGCCCTATCGTCAGTCGGAGCGTAAAGAAATTTATAAAAAATACGCGATGCAGCTGATTGAAAAAGGGCACGCGTATTACGCCTTTGATACAGCCGAAGCCTTAGATGAAATGCGTGAGCGCCTGAAAGCAGCGGGCTCCGATACACCTCAGTACAACAGCATCACGCGGTTGGAGATGCGAAACTCCATCACCTTAAAAGAAGAAGAAGTAAACACACTGCTAAAAGAAGGAGCGCCTTATGTGATCCGCTTGAAAGTACCACGTAAGGAAGAGATACGCCTGAACGACCTTATCAGGGGATGGGTAACCGTTCACTCATCACAAATTGATGACAAGGTATTGATGAAATCAGATGGCATGCCTACCTATCATTTGGCGAATGTTGTCGATGATTACCTGATGAAAATTTCCCACGTTATTCGAGGTGAAGAATGGCTTCCTTCCGCACCGCTGCATGTGTTGTTGTATAAATTTTTAGGATGGGAAAGCGACATGCCACAGTTTGCACATTTGCCTTTGCTGCTAAAACCAGACGGCAATGGCAAGCTCAGTAAACGTGATGCAGACAAAATGGGATTTCCCATATTTCCACTCACCTGGAGTGATCCAACCTCTGGTGAAAAATCTATCGGGTATCGTGAAGCGGGCTACTTGCCTGAAGCCTTGATTAATTTTCTTGTACTGTTGGGATGGAACCCTGGTACCGAGCAAGAAATGTTTCCTTTAGAAGAATTGATAAAAGCATTTTCTGTAGAGAGAATAGGTAAGGCTGGTGCCAAGTTTGATATTTTAAAAGCCCAATGGTTCAATCAACAATACCTGAGAAAAAAATCGGATGAAGAGTTGGCCGTGTTTTTAAATGCGTCTTTAACTGAAGAGGGCATTTCATGTGATCCTGACACAACATTGAAAGTGGCAGCGTTAATGCGCGATCGCATAACATTTCCTCAAGATATTTGGTCGCAAGGCAAATACATGTTTATCCGACCTCAATCCTTTGACGAAGCTGTTGCCAACAAGAAGTGGAATCAGGAAGTTGTGAATGTGCTGCTGGCCTATAGGGAAGAAATTCAAAAGACTTCACACTTTGATGCTGAGCAGGCAAAGCAGGCATTGGAAAATGTGACGCATCAATTGGGCATTGGTGCAGGTAGGGTGCTTCAGGCATTTCGTTTAGCTATTACGGGTGTTGGAGGTGGGCCAGACCTCATGATGATTATGGAAATAATAGGAAAAAAGGAAGTTATGGATAGGATTGACTTTGCAGTAGCAACACTCCAGGATAAAATTTCGTAAGATTGTATATGTCAAAGAAAGAAAAAAAACCATCGGCCAAATCCAAAGCAAAACCCAAAGTCCATAAGGAACTCGATGGTTTTGAAATTTCTATCAATCAGTTTGGTGAAATAAAATCAAATCTCAACATTGAAAAAATCAATGAGTTTCTCAACAAGAATGTTGATGATAAAAAACTTCTCGATAGAGATGAAGAAGCCCTCGAGAAAGCGAAGACCAAGAAAGCAAAGAAATAAAGCCGCCCTTATTGACTGCTTGGCAAAATACCATACTCGATATTTTTAATTCCAAAGTCAAGGGATCTTACACGCAAAGTCTCCTCTATCAAACTAGGAAAATCAGTTTTGGTCCTTTGATTTTCTTTACCAGAATTTCAATTTTAAAGGAATAAGTGCAGGTACTCGCTTTTTGTAATTCTCATATGCATGGCCATATAAACGAATGAGTTTTTTTTCCTCGAGTATTATTCCAATGGGTATGTAGGCGAGTACGCATAACAAGGTTAGTAATGAAGCCAATGTGGCTGTATAAAGAAAGAAACCTGCAGCGATTAGAATGATTGCCGAATAAATGGGGTGTCGTACATGCTTTAGTATGCCATCTTCCGTGAAATTCTCCTGCTCGTGGGTTAAGCCGAGAAATGATTTCAATTTATATTGTTTGAAGGCCATTCTAATAATAATAACGCCAAAGCCAGCCAACAAAAGGCTAGTGTATTTGGTGGTTAAAGAACGATTAAATAAAGCTTGCGTGTCTAGCGCATTTACAAATAGCAGCAGTAATAAACCTAGTAGCGAAAAGGTAGTGTAAATAAGCCTGTAATGTTTAAACAGTACCGGAACATTGTTTCTAAACCACAATTTGCATTTGTCACTTGCAAAAAGGCTGTGGTGCAGAAAATATATTGCCCACCCGCACGCCAGAATAATGTAATTGCCCATCTTTTTATTTAAGCACCCTTAAAGCATGTAAATTTACCTTTAAAGTCGGTATGTTTTTCCATTATTCAATAGTAACTATTTACCTTAGATCTTTGATTAAGTATGAGGAAGATTAAGTTGTGCATTATTAGCGAAGGGAAGTCACCCATGGACAAACGGGTTGCATTTACGCCAAGGCAAGCGCGTGATATCATGAAAAAATACCCCCAAGTAAAAGTGGTTTGTCAACATAGTCGTGTCCGATGTTTTAAGGATGAAGAATACACAGCCGAAGGCATTAGCATTGTTACCGACATTTTCGATTGTGATATTTTAATGGGAATAAAAGAAGTACCCGTTTCAAACTTGATTGGCGGAAAGATTTATTTATTCTTCTCCCACACTATTAAAGCACAACCCTATAACCGAAAGTTGTTGCAGACCATTTTGAAAAAGAAAATTCAACTTGTCGATTATGAAGCATTAAAGGATAAAAAGGAAAACAGGTTGGTGGCTTTTGGTCGTTATGCAGGTTTGGTGGGTGCGTACAATTTATTTTGGGTGTATGGCCAGCGCTACAAATCGTATGTGTTGAGAAGGGCGTTTCAGTGTGAAGATTTTTTCGATCTTGAGATGGAGTTTACAAAGATTAAACTTCCTCCTGTAAAGATTATTCTTACAGGTACAGGGCGTGTTGGAAATGGCGCAAAGGAAATTCTGGGATGCCTTAACATTCAACGCGTGAGTGCGCAAGATTTCTTGACAAACCAGTATGACCATCCTGTGTATGTGCAGCTTACTTCTGCAGATTATCACATTCATAAAGAGGGAAAGGAATTTGACCGCAATGAGTTTCATGACCAACCGGAAAATTATGCTAGTGATTTTTTAAAGTATGCCTATGTAGCGGATATGTTGATTGCCGGTGCTTTTTGGCAACCAACTGCACCTCAGCTATTTTCGAAAGAAGATATGCGTAATCCTGATTTTAAAATAAAAATCATTGCCGACATCAGCTGCGATATAAATGGTTCTATTCCAGCCACGATCAAATCAACCGATATTAATAATCCGGTTTTTGACTATAATCCACTAACAGAAAAGGACGAGCCTCCTTTTTCGAATACTAAAAACATTACGGTAATGGCTGTTGATAATCTGCCGTGTGAATTACCCCGAAGTGCATCGGAAGATTTTGGCCGTGATTTATTCGAACGCGTGCTACCGGCGTTACTTTTGGATGATAAAGACAACATAATTGAAAGGGCTTCACTTACCCGCAATGGAGAATTGATGCCCGATTTTGAATATCTGAAAGAGTACGTTTCAAAAACTGATCTTTAATTTTCAAATGGAAAATTCAACTGCAATCATGGATGAAAACCATTGGAAAGTTTTTTGTTTTTGGATTGATCCTCTCCGCAATTGTAGTTTTTGGATTGGTTTTTAATTTGTTCGTTACCTTACTGCAAATTTAATTTTTGATGGTATTAGGAGGAAAGGCACCCTTGGCAGAACGCATGCGACCAACGCGATTGACCGAACTTATTGGTCAGGAGCATTTGGTTGGTGATCGTGGTGTAATACGCAAAGCCATTCAAGCAGGCAACATACCCTCCATGATTTTATGGGGTCCTCCTGGAGTTGGAAAAACTACCATCGCCAACATTATCGCCAATGAAGTAAAAAAACCTTTCTATACATTGAGCGCCATCAATTCAGGCGTAAAAGAAATACGAGAGGTGATTGACAAAGCCAGGCACTCACCGCGTTCCATTTTATTTATTGATGAAATCCATCGGTTCAACAAGGCACAGCAAGATGCTTTGCTGGGAGCTGTAGAGAAAGGAATTATTACACTGATTGGCGCCACTACAGAAAATCCTTCTTTTGAAGTGAACTCTGCATTGTTGTCACGAAGTCAGGTTTATACCTTGAAGCCGTTAAGTGAATCAGAACTTCTTAAACTTGTTGATGAAGCGCTCACACGTGATGAAGAGCTACGCCAGCGCGTCTTTGAAATTAAAGAGCATCAATCGCTTCTTAATCTTTCGGGTGGTGATGCGCGCAAGCTTTTAAATCTCATTGAGCTTATTGCAGAAACAATTCCCGCCGACCCAATCGTTATCACCGATGAGCTTGTCATGAACGTGGCACAAAAGAAGATAGCCCTCTATGATAAAAGTGGAGAGCAACACTATGATATTATTAGCGCGTTTATCAAATCCATTAGGGGAAGTGACCCCAATGCGGCCGTATATTACCTGGCGCGAATGATTGAAGGTGGGGAAGATGTAAAATTTATTGCGCGCAGAATGTTGATTCTGGCATCTGAAGATATTGGCAATGCAAACCCTACGGCATTAGTAATGGCCAATAATGCTTTTCAGGCAGTGAATGTGATTGGCTATCCGGAGGCACGAATAATTTTATCACAATGTGCCATCTACCTGGCCTCTTCTGCGAAAAGTAACGCAAGTTACGTGGCTATTGATAACGCCATTCGAAAAGTAAATGAAACAGGTGACTTGCCTGTTCCGCTTTCCATACGCAATGCGCCCACAAAACTTATGAAAGACCTCGGCTATGGATCGAACTATCAGTATGCACATGGACATGAAGGAAACTTTGCCAACATGGAATTTCTCCCCGAAACTATTAAGGGAACAAAGTTTTATGAGCCGGGCAACAATGCCAGAGAGGAAGAGTTAAGAAAGTATCTTCGGTTGTTGTGG
>JBBRKB010000328.1:0-4957 GCA_038218385.1 Cytophagales bacterium
ATAGTTAATATGCTGCCAACTACAACCTCCACAAGTGCCGAAGTGTCTACAAAACGGGGTAGTGCGGATGGGAGAATTCTCGAGAATTTTGGTGGTGCGTCCTTCCAGGAAGTTGCTTTTCACCTTAACTATCTCGGCCTCAACCACATCGCCTGGTGCGCAGCCTGTAAGGAAGATCACCTGGTTGTCGATTCTGGAAAGGCACTTGCCTTCTGCTGCCATCGTTTCGACCACGATTTTATCAATAATGTCGCCTTTTTTCATAAAGGGATCAAAAATACAGAAAAGGTGGTTTATCGCATTATGCTGTTTAGTATCTTTAAAATCTGAGGGGATTATATGAAAAGGATTTTACTCGTTGTCTTGTGTTTTTTGACGTTGCCAGTTGCAGCATCACATATTGTTGGAGGGGAGTTTGAAATCATCCATCTCGAACAAAGCGAATATCGCGTTAATCTAATTTTGTATTTCGATGAACTGAACGGTAATGCCGGGGCGCGGGATCCTAATGTAACAGCCCGAATTTTTCGGAAGCGCGACAATGTCTTCATGACGGATATCTTTCTGCCCATTTCCAATCAAACGCCTGTAACGTACACCCAACCCGCTTGCTCTAATGGTGAAATCGTAACATCCAAACTTATATACGCCAACACCATTACGCTTTCACCAACCATTTATGATGACCCGCAAGGCTATTATATTGTATGGGAACGTTGCTGTCGTAATTACAACATCACTAACGTGTTTAGCAGCGATCCACAATTTGGTGGCGCGTATGCCGGACAAACTTTCTACCTGGAATTTCCTCCGGTGGTTATGAATGGACAACCCTTCATCAATTCAACACCTCAACTCTTTCCTCCACTAAATGATTATGCATGTCCTAACAGACCCTACTATGTTGACTTTGCCGGATCCGACATAGACGGTGATTCTTTAGTCTACTCCCTCGCCACACCCTTAAATACAAAATCATCTGATGCACTCCCCCCATCAGGTCCTCGGCCGAGGCCGTATCCTGAAATCAGTTGGCGACCTCCTTTTAATTTTAGGAATGTGATGGGTGGAACTCCTGATCTTAAAATCAGTGACTCGGGTTTTATAACGGTGACACCAACCGTAAGCGGACTTTTTGTATTTGCAGTGAAGTGTGAAGAATTCAGAAACGGAATTAAAATTGGTGAGGTGCGCCGCGATTTTCAAATGCTTGTGCTTACCTCGTGCCCCGTTGCAGAACCGCCACAGATCAAGGGCAAAAAATTGACTGATGCTGACTACACGTATGACAACACGATGAGTGTTTCGTTTTCCAACACCGTTATGGATGATAGCCGATGCATCGAAGTACAAGTCTCCGATGCGGATGCATTGAAAGCCGATCAGAATTTTAATGAGAAAATAAAAATCAAAGCCATACCGCTGGGTTTCAAAAAAGATGTCACAGGTATTCTTCCCGAGATCACCGAGGCCACACTCATTAACGGAAGCACAAAAGAATTCCGGATTTGCTTCGATGCATGTCCATTGTTAAACGGACCCTTTCAAGTGGGGATTGTAGCGTATGATGATGCTTGCTCGCTACCCCTATCTGATACATTAAAAGTCACGGTGAATATTGAGCCTCCAACAAATGCGAAGCCCTTTTTCACAACACCTAATGTTACAGCGCTTATACAAGAAGGCGACAATATCACCTGGGATATCGAAGCCATTGACCCCGATGGCGATCAACTCATTGTTGGCCTGATCCCTGTAGGTTTTTCACCACAGCAAGCCGGCATGAAGTTTAGCATTGTACATCAGGAGAATGGTAAGGTCAGTGCCAAACTTGTATGGGATGCAAAATGTGATGTGTATGACTTCACCAAGAAAACAAATTTTGAATTATGGGTGATTGCTGAAGACGTTGACGGTTGCAACCTCGCCAATCCCGCTATCATGAAGTTTAACTTGAGCATCAAATTGCCAGGCAATTTTAAACCGATCATTGATTCTGATCTCATCCCCGATGATCCTCAAAAACGCGAGGTTAGGCATAGCGCCAAAAAACTTTACGACACATTTTCCTTTAATGTAACGGGCAGCGATCTCGACAATGACTTTATTGTGCTAGACGTAAGAGGTATTGGCTTTGATATAAATGCCTATGATATAAAATTCGATCGTGTGGAGGGCAATGGCGCTGTTGCATCACAGTTTAACTGGAGCCTGGACTGCAAAAAAATAGATCTCAACAAACAAGATGTTTTTAACCTTCAATTTATCGTTGTTGACAATGTGAATAAATGCCGCTTTAACAACCGTGATACGTTGGATGTGATCGTAAAAATAGAACCCGCCCTCAACACAAAACCACTCCTGGAAATAAAAAGTCTTGTTGCTACGATACCGATGCTGAACAATGCTATCACTACCAACCTTGGCAACCAGATTGAAATGGGTTTATACGGAACCGATTTCGACAACATCCCAACAAAAGATCATATCAAAATTGACTTGATAGATGCACGTGGCTCTGTTCCACCTATAGGCTATATTTTCGCTTCCGGTGAAGGTGATGGCTTTGCAGAAACCACTTTCACCTGGAATCCCGACTGCTCTATTTTTTTAGATAATAATTTTGAAAATGATTATCGCTTTACCTTTCGGGTATTTGACAATCGTTGTTTTAATGTGATGGCCGATACAGTTGCCATAGACATTATCATTAAAGATGTAGAATCAAACCTCACCACATTTCTTCCCGCCAACATCATTACACCCAATGGTGACAATTGCAATGACTACTTTGCCATGGAAGGTATCGATGCCATACCCGTTGGTGAATGTGTGACGCAAGATGCCGATGGTATTGTACGATTGCCCAAAGACAACTGCATACGCAAATTCGCTTTTATCAGAATTTACAATCGATGGGGAAACAAAGTTTTTGAAAGCAACCAACGTAACTTCCGATGGGACGCCAAAGGCGAGCCGAATGGCGTTTACTATTACACCTTACACTTTACCGACAAAGAATATAAGGGAAGCCTTACCGTACGCTTCTGATCTCAAAGTGAAATGGGAAGAATGTTGTTGTCTCTTACATACACAACATCACCATCCCACAGCACCTTAAGCCATACGTCTTTTTTGCCGAGCACCTCTACACGATGGCCTTCATTTAGAATATCAACAACTTCAGAACCGGGTGAAGGCCCCAGCATGAGATGGGTGTTGGCATGTGCAACCACGCCAGCTTCTATATCACCACCATAGTTAAGGTGAGCGAAGAACAAGAGGAGAACAAAGGTTAAAAAGGATACAGAGACAACAGGTCTTCTTTCTTTTTGGAAGCGCTGATAAAAAGCAACCGACAATAACAACACACACAACGATAACAAGAATGCTGAAATGTACGGAGAGAAGCGCGTGTACCAGTTCAGTGCGCGTTCAGCATCATTTAAATTATAGCCTTGTAAGTTATAGGTGTTTGCCAGTTCCTGCATCTTAGCTGTGGCAGCTGGATCATGCGTAGTGTCTTCATACAGATTAAGATAATAGAGGGCCTTGCCAATGTGACCTAACCCCTCTTGAATGAAGGCCATCTTCAACAACATAGCAGGCGTATATTCTTTGTTCTTGAGAATAGCTTCGTAATGCCCAAACGACTGCGTGTACTGCTTGGCTTGAAAAAGAGAGTCGGCAGTTTGTAAACGAAAGGTTGATGTTTGAGCAAGACAAAAGGTGCTGCCAAGAATAAAAAGTAATGTTTTAAGAAATTTTAAAAACCTGTTTTGCATATTTTTTATATCCTGTTACCTTTGCGACCTCAATTACGGGAAATACCTGAAAATTGACAAGATTTCGCCCCAATGATGGGAAGGGAAATTGAATAAGAAGATTAAATGATTCTGTAGCTCAGCTGGTAGAGCAATACACTTTTAATGTATGGGTCCTGGGTTCGAATCCCAGCGGGATCACTTTTGAGTTTATCTCATTCTAAAGCCGGTCAGAAATATGATTCTGCCCGGCTTTTATATTTTTAGCTTCCAAAGAAGCTCGTAAAAACCCAATTGTTAGGTGACCAACTCGGTGACCTATTTTATTTCCGTTATAGGTCACCGAGCCTTTTAAATCAAAAATAAAATTCAGCTGGACATTCAGTCTGATTCAACTGCACGCAATACGAATGAGCGAATCAGTACCTATTAACATTGAAAGACCATGAAATTCAATCAAACATTTTCAGTCTTTTTTGGCTGTTCAGAAAAAAAGAAAACAAACTAGACCTTGTCCCTATTTATGCACGCATACGGTAACGGGATACGGGTGGAATGTATCTCTACCCGCCAAGTCCGATTTTTTGGTTGACTCGAAATTTACTTGTGAAGTGGGTGGCAAAGGCAGGCAAAGACTCCGATTGAGGGGATTTTACCCTTTTAAAATTTTAAGTCAGACAATAGTGTTAACGCATGAATAAATTATCCAAAAACGCCTGGGTGATAACTGCCCTTATCCTCTTACTAGGTTTTTTGTTTCTCGAATTAAAAATTGTTGATTATGGATACACCTTCTTCATTCTTTTCCCTTTGGCAGTTGGTTTTTCAATAGGCACACTTGATAAAAAGAAAAGACAATTGTCTTACATTTTATTGGGTACCTTGATATTTTTTGGATTTCTATTGGCCGGTAAACTTGAAGGATTAATCTGTGTGCTAATGGCGCTACCGCTTTTCATTCTAATGATCTACATTGGTTATCGCATTCAAAAAAGATACATTACAAAACACCCAACGGATTCACAGAAATTATTGATTTCTATAGCACCCTTACTGCTGCTTCTTTTATGCAATCCAGTTGAGAGAATTCTCATACCACATCCGGAATTGGTAACTATCACATCGTCTCTTGAATTAAATTATCATCCCAACGTTGTTTTCGATGCCGTAAAACAAATGGATACCTTAGACGC
>JBBRKB010000329.1:0-4939 GCA_038218385.1 Cytophagales bacterium
AGTATATCTCAAAAATATGTGATGCGATAAACGAAGCACCCAAAATCGTTTTTGCAAAAGGGGCATTCTTTGCGCGTGAAAAATTGAACACTTTAAATTGTCAGGTGATAGGCCTTGATTGGAACATGGGCATAGCAGAATCGAAACGGCTTATGCCCAATAAAGTATTACAAGGAAATCTTGATCCTTGTGCCTTGTACGGATCTATAGAGGATGTGAAACGTGAGACGAGAAAGATGATTGATGCTTTTGGAAAGTCTAATCACATCGCTAACCTGGGCCATGGACTGTACCCCGATATAGAAGTTGATCGGGTGAAATGTTTTATTGATACGGTGAAAGAATACACCCTCAGGTAATTTAAAGTTTCAAGAATGTCCTTTCTATAACTGAAACAGCTATAAATGGTAATATCTGGCTGTTGTATCGTCCGAAAATCATAATATTTGGCTGTTATACCGTCCTGATGTTGTATTTTTCAGAATGAATGTTGAACGATTATTAAAAGCGCAACTTGTAGAAAGATTCCACCAAGGCAAAGCCATTGTGTTAACGGGGCCGCGGCAGGTTGGTAAATCCACTCTAATAAAGAATATCCTAAAAGAGAAAGGGACATACCTATTTATAAATGGTGATGATTTTTCAGTGCAGGACCAGTTGGAACAAGCCAATACAGCTTTTTTAAAAAGATTGATCAATGACCATAAAATTGTTTTCATTGACGAGGCACAACGCATCAAAAATATAGGCGTCACTTCAAAAATTATCATTGACCAATTCTCCTCAGTACAGCTGATTTTAAGCGGTTCGTCTGCTTTTGATTTAAACAATGAAATCAATGAGCCGCTTACAGGAAGAAAGTGGGGATTCAATCTTTATCCTATTTCTATGGAAGAATTGCGACAAACGGTCGGCCTGTTGGAAACAAGTCAGCTCTTAGAAAGTAGAATTATATACGGCATGTATCCTGATGTTCTTAATTTTCCTGGCAGAGAAGAGGAAGTACTGCACAACTTAGTTGAAAGTTATCTATTCAAAGATATACTTGCGCTTGGCGGTCTCAGAAAACCTGATGTGTTGCAGAAACTTGTTCAGGCTTTGGCCTTGCAGATCGGAAACGAAGTTTCCTATAGTGAATTGGGCCAATTGGTAGGCATCAATAAGGAGACAGTAGGTAATTATATTGATCTTCTTGAAAAAGCCTATGTTGTGTTCCGGGTCAATCCATTCGCACGAAATATCCGGAACGAGATAAAGACAAATCGAAAAATTTATTTCTACGATACAGGTGTTCGTAATGCTTTGATTTCAAATTTTAACGTGCTAGGGAAAAGAGCTGATAAAGGTGCGTTGTGGGAGAATTTTCTGATAGCGGAGAGGATTAAATATTTAAAATACCACCGGGTATACGCCAATACCTACTTCTGGAGAACCGTTCAGCAACAAGAAATTGATTGGGTTGAAGAACGTAACGGAGTGATCACAGCTTATGAATTTAAATGGCAGGTAAAAAATAAGAAAAAAGTGCCGAAGAATTTTGTTGAAACGTATGCGGCTGATTTTCATATCATCGATAGAAATAATTATTATGATTTCATAATACCCGAGTAGGTCATAGCGCTGAAAGGGGTCATGAAAGTTGAATATATTCGAAGCTATATTGAATGCCATGCGGATGTTTTACCTGGCCACATTATGTATGACGATTACGTAAATATTTTTCAAACCCACTCCGCCAAATAATAACACTAAGTAGATGGATCTATTATGAACTGAGTGCTAATGAATAGACGACTAAAACAAAATTGGCGTATTGGATATTAGTTCGCCAACATTTTCAACAGTGTGACCAACCTGTTCTTGAGGTTTCTCCTATCGATAATAAAATCCAAGAAGCCATGTTCAAGCACGAACTCAGCACTCTGAAATCCTTTCGGCAAATCTTTACCAATGGTCTCACGAATTACGCGTGGGCCGGCAAAGCCAATCAATGCACCAGGTTCAGCAATGTTGAAATCGCCTAGCATGGCATAAGACGCCGTAACGCCGCCAGTAGTAGGGTCGGTCATTAAGGATATGTAGGGTATCTTGGCTTCATCCAACAGCGCAAGTTTGGCAGAAGTCTTTGCCATTTGCATTAATGAAAAACCAGCTTCCATCATGCGTGCACCACCAGAACGGGAGATCATGAGGAAAGGAATTTTATGTTTTAATGAGTAGTCGATGGCTCGGGCAATTTTCTCGCCTACAACAGAACCCATCGATCCGCCAATAAAGCTAAAGTCCATGCAGCCGATCACGAGTTTGATCCCCCCCAATTTTCCATGGGCTGTGCGAACGGCGTCTTTAAGTTCTGTTTTTTCCTGCGATTCCTGGATGCGCTTTGAATAGGGCTTTGTGTCTTTGAAATTCAGCGGGTTGGCTGATTCCATGTTGGCATCAAGCTCTGTGAACTCGTTGTGGTCAAATAGTATTTCGAAATATTCTTTCGAACCAATTCGCACATGAAAGTCTTCGTCAGCCACCACAAACGCATTGCTCTTGAGTTCGCGTGTGTGGATGATTTTTCCTCCGGGGGATTTGAACCAAAGCCCATCGGGCACTTCACGTTTTGCCTCTGTCGGGGTGACTATACCTTTGTCGCTGCGCTTAAACCAAGCCATAGATGGGTAAGTTTAAATGGATGAAGTGGAATCTGTTTAGAATCAACGGATCCAAAGTTATCAATTATTTAATGTGAAGCTAAGGAACAAAATGCCTTATAAAAACTAAAAGCCATTTCGATTTTCAGCGAAATGGCTTTAGCATGTATATATAAAACTTAAACTTTCTCCTTGATGCGGGCAGACTTGCCGTGGCGTCCCTTCATGTAGTAGATCTTCGCTCTGCGAACCTTACCCACTTTCATTACTTCGATTTTATCGATGTTGGGTGATAAGATGGGGAATATACGTTCAACACCCACGCCATTGGAAACTTTCCGCACCGTGAAGGTCTCACCGTTCGTGCTTTTTCCTCTGCGTTGGATAACAACTCCCTGGAATTGCTGAACCCTTTCTTTATTTCCTTCTTTGATTTTAACGTGAACATTAACCGTGTCACCTGCCTTGAATGCGGGAACTGACTCGCGTGGAGCCGTAAAAGCTTGTTCAACTAATTTTATTAATTCCATAACCCGATGGTTTAAAAAACGGATTGCAAATGTAGGCAAAGAAATGAAATATCAGAAGGGGGAGCCAGAATGTTTACGTTTTTTGTTGCTGAAATGGTGTTGGATTATGCTCCACTGACTTCCTCTCTTTGGGAGAGGACAGAGGTGAGGCCATAAACAAAGCAATGAGCCAACACCATTTTATTATTTAACCGATTAGGCCTTATCCAATAGTCCTGGCCGGCTTTTTTGGGTTCGTTCAATAGATTTATCATGCCGCCATTCATTTATTTTGGCTTCGTGGCCACTCAAGAGTACGCGGGGCACTTGCCAGCCCTTATAATTGGCCGGACGGGTGTATACGGGCGGGGCAATAAGATCGTCCTGAAAGGAATCGCTTAATGCTGAAGTTTCATCCGAGAGCACGCCGGGCAACAACCTTATAACAGCATCAGAAACGACCGCTGCGGCCAGTTCACCACCGGACAACACATAATCTCCAATGCTTATCTCCCGTGTGATGAGGTGCTCACGAACACGTTCGTCCACACCTTTGTAATGTCCGCAGAGGATAACCAGGTTTTTTTTCAGGCTAAGTTCATTCGCTATACTTTGTTTGAATAGGTCACCATCCGGGCTCATGTAGATAATGTCGTCATACGTTCTTTTGGATTTCAAATCGGCAAGGCACCGGTCGATGGGCTCGATCATCAACACCATACCCGCCCCACCACCATAGGCATAATCATCAACCGTGTTGTGCTTATCAGTACTGTATGAGCGCAGGTCAATGACGTTGATTTCAACAAGACCTTTTGTCTGCGCACGCTTTAAAATCGAATCGTTGAATGGGCTTTCTAGTAGCCTTGGTAAGCATGTTATGATGTCGATATGCATAGGATTTCCTTTGATTGATAAGGGTGAAAAATATAGTGGTTGATAATCTTATCATTTATTGCGAAATGTGGAGGTATTTCCAGGGATTTTTATGACAAAGTTAATGGCGCTGATCAATGGCTATAGATTCGATTTAGAAATATAGCATGGTTGAGATGTAGAAGAGAAGAAGTTGACCAGATTACTCAAATTTCAAGAGCCGAAATTGGGATCCCAGCGCGGAAAACAGCGCAGCGCATTTTTTTAAAATAGACAATCAATTACTGCATTGGTATCAATTAAATACAGCCGATGTTTAAATATTGCGGTTGTTCCATTCGTTACGGCTTTGGGTTACATAGTTTTGAAGTTCGTCCGCAATATCAGAGGGAAGTTTACCAGCATATTTTTCAGAAAGATTTTGCTGAGGCATTATGCTTTTCTTTAGCACCTTTAAAATGTGCAGGTCCTCCAAGTCTTCCAAAAGCCTGTAAGCTTTAGTGTTGTTTATTTGTATGAGTACTGTTTCCATCTTGAATTATTTTAAAATTGCCGAGTTTCCACTCCCTCTTAAAATCTATATGTTGTTTTGGACAAAAAACGATAGCTGGGTAAAGATATATCTAAAAGTTTAGTCGGTCGGGCGATTTTCAAAAAGATCATTGGCACCTGCATGGAATTAGATCGCTCGGAACACGGTATTAACTTAGGTGGTATTATAAGCTTATGAAATCAATAATTGCAGCGTAACTCCTGCTTACACACCTATCGATCGGCTATTTATTGACGACTACCTACTGAGCATCCTCTTCGCCTTGTTGTCATATCTACGTAAAGAAGCTGCAGGATCAATGGTATAGTATAAGGAGGGAGTATATAACATTCAAGAAAATAGGCTTACTCATAATGTCC
>JBBRKB010000330.1:0-4935 GCA_038218385.1 Cytophagales bacterium
TCAATCTATTTTTTATGGTTTAAAATTCAGCAACCATCAATGGCATTTAATAATACGGTGCATGATTGCCGGATTTGCTCTTCGGTAATGATTAAAGGCGGGGCAATGCGGAAACTGTTGGGATGAGAGAGGAACCAAAAACAAATGACGCCATCATGCAAAGATTTCTGCACAATGCTGGCAACTTCTGATTCTGTTTCAAAGTCGATGGCCAACATTAGCCCTATTCGCCTGACGGCTTTTATTTTTGGATGTTGAAGGAGTTCCTCAAATAGTTTTCCCTTTTCCTCAACATGATCGAGTATGTTTTCTTCTTCGATAATTTCCAGGCTTGCGAGTGCTGAGGCACAACAAACAGGATTGCCACCAAACGTAGTAATGTGACCCAGCATCGGATCATGCGTAAGACAGTCCATTATTTCTTTATTGGAAATAAAAGATCCAATGGGAAGACCTCCGCCAAATGCTTTTGCTATGGTGAGGATGTCGGGCACAATGTTAAATTGTTCAAACGCAAAGAGGGTTCCTGTTCTGCCCATTCCACATTGTATCTCGTCCAGAATAAGTAATGCTCCGGAGTCTGTGCATTTTTTTCGTAGTGCCTGCAAGTATTTTTTTGAAGGAATGCGCACACCTGCATCGCCTTGAATTGTCTCCACTATTATGCATGCCGTCTTGCTTGTGATGTGCTTCAAATCATCCGGATTATTAAATTCAATAAAGCGGACATCTGGAAGCAGCGGCCTGAAAGCATTCTTTTTTATTTCATTACCGGAAACACTCAACGCGCCGTGTGTGCTTCCATGATATGATTTTTGAAACGAAATTATTTCCGTTCTTCCGGTAAACCGTTTCGCTAATTTTAATGCGCCTTCGTTCGCTTCCGTTCCGGAGTTGGTGAAGTAGCAACAATTGAGATTCTCAGGTAACAACGATGTTAATTTTTTCGCCAGCAGGTTGGGTGACGACTGAATAAATTCTCCATACACCATCACGTGCATGTGATGATCAACCTGGTTTTTTACAGCCGCAATAATTTTTGGATGGCTGTGGCCTAAGTTGCTTACACCTACTCCTGAGATAAGATCGGTATAGCGTTTTCCTTCAGGTGTGTAAAGGTAAATGCTTTCGGCCCGGTGAATGGGTAACAAAAACGGAAAGGGTGTGGTCTGCGCCAGGTTATGCAGGAATATTTCGGGATCAAACATCATACCGCAAAGCTATGAAGAGAATGCACATGTCGTCAAAAAAAAATGCTGTCTGGCTTTTACACCAGACAGCAGTTTAGTTTAAAAAATGGTCTTGTTGTTTAAAAAATCAATGCACTGTTTGAATGCTTATAAAATAAGGGATAAAATGATGCTGAGAAGAATGATCAGATTGAGGATTAAAAATTGTTTGATGCGCGTGCTTATGTCCCAATTCCGCGATGTCTTCACAAATCCGTTTCCCATTTCCTTCTGCGTTAGTGTAACTACAAAGAGAATTGAAATGAATTAAAAGCTCTATTAAATTACGAAATGAAACCTACGTATGTGGGATGCCATAACAATATCAACGGGTGCCTCCTTTCTGCAATTTATAGATCAACGGAAGCTGAAAACTGAATCAACAATAAGGATACTGGCAATCAGGGCATGGTTTATTGGCTGGAAGGAACCGAAATAGTACATCCTTGCAATGAGGACTTTTCAGTTAGAATTCTTTTTCGTGCAACTTCAGAAACTCGATTACTTCTTGGCGTACGGTATATTGGTTGGTTTGATCAAAATCTGCGGTAGCAATGGATTTAAAAAGTTCACTCACCACCAGTCCTTTCAGTCCCAGTTTTTCAGCATAGATGATCGCCACCTCAAGTTCTACGTCTTCCACCACCTTATCCAGATAAATCATGTAGACGAGATGATAGATGGCTTCCATCTTTTCAATCTTATCGAGGATTCTGAAGGTAATTGTATTGAGACCTTGTGGGGCAGAGGTTTTCAGGTCATCAGGACTCAAGTGAAGTTGAAAACCCCATTTGAGCAGGCAGCGCATATATTTGGTTTCTATTTCATCCTTTTCAAGGAATAGGGCCAGTATATTGAAATAACTTCCCCTTATTGATACTAATTGGTCTGAAGTGAGGGTAGTATTCATAATTTTTTTTGGTTTGTATGCATTCTTGTCGCCACTGCGACTGGTTAAAACAATTCTACACCTTAATTTCGAAAAAATTAGCGATGAAGAACAAGTTATTTTATTTTTTTCTATTCCTTTCGTTTGCTTCCTGTATAGGGGTCGATACTATCGATGATCCGATTGTTGGAGCCAGCATCAGCATAGCAGACCCAAAGCAGGTTGCGCTTATGAAGGATGATACCCACCCCATTGAAGCAGAATATTTTGATCAGTATGGGATAAAACAAGATGTTGCCTTCACATGGATCTCTTCCATGCCATCGGTAGCATCTGTTGATCCGAATGGCATTGTTACAGCAAAGGAAGCAGGACAAGCCGACATCCATGCTTCATTCAATGGGAAAACAAGTGAAGCCGTCTCCATTAATGTTGTCTTAAGTTTAGAGGATGTAGCTAAAGTTCAAATTGCTTCTGCTAAAACCATTCTTGACGTGAATGAAAAAATCACCTTGTCTATTGTTGTAAAAAATATAAATAACGATGTGTTGGAAGGCCATACAGCGGAGTGGTTCACCAATAATCCTTCGGTAGTTACTGTGAACAGCACCACAGGTGAGGTCACCGCAGTTGGTAATGGTATCGGTAGCGTTTATGCAAAAGTAGAGGGCGTAAAAAGTAATACAATTGATTTGATGGTCGGTTCAGGTAGAATGGGCTCGTTTGTAAGTGGGGGGAGTTATAAGGCAAAGGGAAAAGCTTTTCTTGAATTTAATGGCGGTACCTTATCATTGACATTGAGTGATGATTTTGAAACCAGCTATGCGTTGGGCACATTCATCTATCTCGCCAATTCAACCAATGGGGCAGACGTGGCAGTCAATGGTTTGGAGCTTATGCAAATTACGGCTGATGGAGCGCATACTTTTAATGTATCGGCCGCCAAACCAGGCGCGCAACTTTTTGATTATCGATACGTGGTGATCTTGTGCAAGCCCGCTAAACTTACCTTTGGATATGCTGATCTTAACTAAGGGGATATTCATCAAAGGAACATTAATGCCTAATCGTGAATCAACTCTTCTCCAAACTCTATCACACTCCTACACAACTCGTAACTCATAGCTATCAGCTAGCAGCTTTTTAAAAACATGCAGATGAATAAAATATACGCACTCCTCATTTTACTTTTACTTAACGTCTCTTCCCTGCTGGCAGGTGGAGGCTGGCCACAGGAAAAAGGAAAGGGGTATTTTAAGTTAGGTCAATATTGGATTGTGTCATCCAATTTTTACCAACCCAATGGCGAGATTGCACCTATCACCACAACAGGTTATTACGCTACTACACTATACGGTGAGTATGGACTTACCGATCGTTTTACTGCTATTGTGTACCTTCCTTTTTTTGCGCGCAATACATTAAATGAAGTACAGTACAATCAAAGTGGAACGACCTTTCCGGGTGATGCATTGAACTCTATTGGTGATACTGACCTTGCCCTTAAGTATGGCATAGTGGTAAATAAACCGGTGGTGGTGAGTGCTACTTTATTGGTGGGATTACCGTTAGGAAAAACAGCAGGAGGGACGAGCCAAATATTGCAAACAGGAGATGGGGAGTTTAATCAAATGATACGCGTTGATGCCAGTGGTGGTCTTCCCAATATGCCGATGTGGTTGTCGGGTTATGTCGCATTCAACAATCGCACGCAAGGCTTTTCAGATGAATTTAGGTATGGCGGTGAAGTGGGTTATACATTCAAGAAAAAGTTTACCACTATATTGAAATTGAATGCTGTCAAATCATTGCTCAACGGTGATGCACAAGCCTCAGAGAACGGAATTTTTTCTAACAATACAGAATATATTTCTCCCGCTCTAGAGCTTGCCTATGACATTAAACCAAATTGGGGAGTGACCGCATCGGGTGCGTTTGCCGTGGCTGGGAAAAATATTCTGGCCTCGCCTATGTGGGGGGTTGGTGTTTATTTTAAACTTTAATAGCATTTCTATATTAGGCTTTAAAGATGCTGCAGGTTTTTACGCTATAGCTACCATATCGATGTTTATATTTACTGTTATTTACTTTTTAATTATAACTCTTCGCCAACCTTAGCCCACAATGTGTGGTTCGCCAAACTGCGCATACCCGAAAATAAATTGATACATTATCTTTTTAACGGCAATACTTTTTCTGCAATGCTGAAACATCCATTCCTTTTAGTGATGCTTTCGTTAAGTCCTTGCAGGCTTCCTTGAAGTCTTTTGTTTTGATCCTGCACTCGGCAAGCAATTTAAAGGCTTCACCGTTTTGACTTCGTAAGAATGTTGCCCACTTGCAATCGATAAGCGCTTCTAGGTAATCTTCCAGTGCCATATTGGTTTTGGCACGCATCACAAAGATGTCATAATAAACATCGGGCACATCTTTCGGATCCATCACGAGGGCAAAAGCTTTTCCGTAAACCTCTGTTAAGTTTTTCTTAAATTGATCTTTGCCTTTTGTGAAATAGAATAATGCTTCTTCATGATTATTGAGTTTCTCAAAATTCAAAATACCTATTTGATAAATAAGCTCAAGATCCCACGGCTGCTGGCTGTGGAGGTGTTTAAGAGAGGTGAGTGACTCTTCAAAATTACCAAGGTAAAACTGACAGGTAGCGATACGTTCCAAAGTTTCCAGTCGTGTTGGTTTTTCTTTGTTCTTCAAAACAGTGTAGTACATTACAGCATCTTTAAACTCCTGCAGTTTGAATTTCTCGTTCGCCTGGTTCCGAAGTTCGGTCACCAGACTGTCATGTGTAACGATGAATCG
>JBBRKB010000331.1:0-4926 GCA_038218385.1 Cytophagales bacterium
AACTTTTACAAGTATTAAAAAAATCAGGGCAAGGGTGATAAAAAATGCATGCTGCACCGACCTTTCAATTCCCCAATCTTTCCAATAAAGCAAGCCATAATATCCAATAAGCATAGTCAATGCCATCGGGATGATAAAATAGAATGACCACTCATGTTGCGAATGACTTGCAAGCAAACTCATTTCAGGGAGGCAGATGATGACCATGGGAATAAACATATTCAAGAAACGGGAAGTAAAGGGGAGCGGAAGGTTTCGATAGAAACTTAACACATGATTTTCAAACTTGTGAAGATGATTCAAAAGTAAAATGTTAGATGTGATAGCTACTGCTGCGCCCATGGCCATCAGCCGATAGTCGTAAGATTCAATGTTGTATAATTGGATTATCCCGAGCAACAAGAGACAACTAAATAGTTTTGTGCCCAACCATGAAAGAAACGATGTGCGCATTAGCCACTCCAATACCATGAATGAGAAGGAACGTTGGAATGTTTTGTCCATCCAAACTTTGAATCGTGAAGGATTTAATTCTCTGGTTGTAATCCGAACATCTCGTAGAAATTTTAACATGGAGATAAAATGAAGTACAATCAAAGCAAACATGATTGTAGGGAGGGTTGTGTATAAATTGTTTTTTATGCCGGTAAGAATAAGAAATACACCATACACGTGAACCGGTAAAAGCTGAAGGAGAATGACAAGGGTAACCGAAATAAGAGTGGAGACAGGACTGAGATGGACGATTGATCGAACAAAAGCATTTTCTGCTTTCTGCAGTGTTGCCGTGTTAAATAGAATGACCTTTACGGAATAGATCAGCCATAAAGCTATAGGTATGCAAACAAGGAGTTTGGAGCTGATAAAAAATTCCGCCAGTGCCTTGTGTTCTACGCCACTCATAAAACCAAATGCAAGCCCCATGATCACGAGAAAGAATCCAGCATTTAGCCGATAGAATTCCCGGGCCAATACTTTTATTAAGACACGTGTGATAATCATATCTTTATAAGTGTTTTTTCCTCAATCATAAAGGACTGCGTAATGCTATACTCCGTTAATTCCAGCTGTTGATGTGAGGAAATAAAAATAAGTACATCTTTCTTGAGAGCGTCTTGAACAAGAGACGCGAGTTGATTGCGCGCAGCTTCATCAAGTGTGATTAACGGTTCGTCTAATAATATGACTTTTGGATTGCCAAGGAACGCCAAAGTCAGTGATAGTTTTTTTAACATACCACTGCTAAATGTACCGCACGATTGAGTAAGAAATTTGTCCACACCCAATACATTCATCAGATGATCTTGTTGTTCAACGCTTCCCTGTTTTGTTTTGGCCACAAATTGTATCAGATCCTTGGCTGATAGAAAACCAGGGTATAAAGGTTCGGCCTCTCCATAGTTAACCCATTTACGAAATGGTATCGGATGTTTTTTAAGACTTATGGATCCTTCCAATACCACTTCCCCTGAAAAGGGAATGAGACCGGCCAGCGACTTAAAGAGGGAAGATTTGCCACTACCATTATCGCCTTTTATCCAATATAATCCTGCAGACAACGTGAGGTCTGGGATGTCAAGTACTTTATGGGTTCCATAATACTTGGTGAAATTACGTAGTTGTAACATGTTGGAAGTGGATTTGTTGGTTAGTGACTATTTCGTTGATGGCATTACATTAAAGTAGAATTAAATTGTGTTGATCCATTAGGGTTTATAGTATTACATAATTTCTAATACACTGGAATGATGAACCTTGAATCCAAATTAAAAGCAGCTATCCGTGATATACACGATTATCCTAAGCCCGGAATAATTTTTAAAGACATTGTGCCCGTGCTCGCAGATCCTTTTTTAGTGGATGAGATTTTGACTTCACAAGTTTCCTATTGGAAGAACAAGCCTATCGATGCTGTTGCAGGAATTGAAGCGAGGGGATTTATCTTTGGTTCGTTGCTGGCACACGCACTTCAATTGCCATTTATTCTCGTTCGGAAAAAAGGTAAACTTCCGTATAAAACCCTGGAGCAAGAATATTCCCTGGAGTACGGAACAGCAGCTCTCGAAATGCACGTTGACGCTGTGCAACCAGGATGGAATGTTTTGATCCATGATGACCTCTTGGCAACAGGGGGCACAGCAACAGCTACAGGTGTATTGGTAGAGAAGCTTGGTGGAACTATAGCGGGCTTTTCATTTCTAGTGAACCTTGGCTTTTTGCCCGGTGCTCTGAATCTGAAGAATAGATTTAAACAAGATCCATTTTATCTGGTGGAATATTAGCGCAAAACCTGTAAGCACTATTTTAGTATGCTAATAAAGTGAATATATTTTTTTAAGTTCACTTAACAATTGCGTCTACGCATTGTTGTTGTATTATGGCCGAGCGAGTGATCATTCCCATGTTTCCATTAACGCTGCTTCCGCTACCGGGTGAGTTGGTTCCCTTGCACATTTTTGAACCCCGTTACAAGGAACTGCTGCACGAGGCCGAAGCTTCGGATATTAGTTTTGGAATTCACTTTAATCATGAGATCAATAATGGAAAGATAGGATCATTGATGAAACTGGAGAGTGTAATCAAACGCTATTCAACAGGTGAAGCGGATATCATTGTGAAGTGCATGGATATTTTTTCCATGTCCACATTGTATAGACGTTTTAAAAATAAAACGTATCCCGGTGGGGAAGTTGAATTTTGGAATGTTGATCAAACCCAAATACCAGGAGAGGAACTCTTTGACTTATACACCGAGTACATGGCCTTGCGAAAAATACACAGTCGCATCAGCGCGATGAGTATCTACCAAATCGCAAATGAATTGGCTCTTGACTATTCTTCGCGATATAATTTTTTAAATGCTGATTCTGAACGGAAGCACGTTATCCTTATCAACCGGATTAAATTTTTAAGCTATGTGCTCATGCAGGAAATGAAGAGTAAAGATGTCTTCCATCTGAATTGAATCCCTTCTATACGTAATCTCAGACAATAGGTTAGCCGTAGATTGCAGTTTTATCTTTAAAAAAAATTTAAAATTTTCTCTGTAACCAATGAAACGTGAAGTGCGTCTCAATGCATGTAACGAACATACATACATACATACATACATATGAAAAAATTATTCGCATTTTTGGTTGTAGCATTTTTAGTAACTGGTGCAACTGCAGCAAAGTCTCCTTCAACCATTTCTAATTCAATTTTACAAAAGAATGGTTCATTGATTAAATTGTTTTACAAAGGAACAATAGAATCAAAAGTTTATGTTTCCATATTTGACAGACAGAGCAATCTCATTTTTTCTGAGGTAGTAGACAACACGGATGAATTCACAAGGCTTTATAACTTTTCGCAGCTTAAACAGGGTTCGTATAAATTTAAAATATCAAACGGTATTGATCATGTTGTGCAATACATTGAGCATAAAAATATGCCCGCCTTTGAATCTGCGCGACTGATTAAAATGAAAGAGGGCAATGACCGCTACATGCTATTGGTTCCTAATAAAAAACAACAAGCGATGGATATTATTGTTTACGATGCTAATGGTGAGCAAGCATATAGGGCCAACCACCACTTAACTGGTGACTTTAGTACCATTCTGAATCTGAAGCAACTTCAGGGGGAGTTTACAATCATGTTGGTGGACTCCAATGGAGAAACAAAGGAGTTTAGCTATTCAAGATAAAAATCAGAACCCGGATCTTGATTTTTTACGTATTAGTTACACTATCCATTCGTATGATATGTTTTCTGGCAGTAAACAAATCGTTATTGTAAAATCCGGAAAGGATTCTGTGCGTGATTTGTTCGATGATTAATTCTTCATCACTCTTGCCTTCCTTGCCCAACCAGAATACACGGTTGCGATGGTTCTTCATATCGTCCACGTAATTTTTTGCATGGTGATATTGATCGGTGGAGAATGTAATCGTGAAGCAGGTTTTTACTTTTTGCGTGTCCATAATTAAAATTTTACAATAGTTGTGCCATCGAAAGTTGTATATAATAATAAGAATTTGGGGTCAATAGTGGCAATAGCTTGCCCGCATCCGGGCAATTGTGTTCGGCACTGGCACAGTGTCTAAAACCTCATAACTTTGCCGTTATGAGGGAATGCAAGATTTTAACATTATCCAACGGAATTCGGGTAGTACACAAGCGAATAGAATCTGCAAGCATCGTGCATTGTGGTATTTTTTTGGAGATAGGAAGCCGGGATGAGCAATTGACAAATCAAGGCATCGCCCACTTCTGGGAGCACATGGCATTTAAAGGTACAAAGCGAAGAAAATCGTTCCATATTATTAACACGCTTGATTCCATTGGTGGTGAACTCAATGCATTTACTGAAAAGGAGAAAGTGGTTTTTTATTCATCTGTTCGCAAAGAATATTTTGAAAAAGCAATGGACATCGTAACGGATATTGCTTTCCATTCCACATTCCCCATACATGAAATTGAAAAAGAACGCGGTGTGATTCTGGAAGAGATGACCATGTACCAAGATGATCCGGATGATTCACTGCAGGATGAATTTGATAACGTAATCTTCCGCGACCATTCCATGGGCATGAACATCCTCGGGCGTGAGGAAACGGTAAAGTCTTTCAAACGTAAAGATTTTACTTCTTTCGTTTCCGAGAATTTGAATACACACAAGGTAGTCTTTGTTTGCGTAGGTGATGTTTCACTAGACGAGCTGGAACGATTAACCAAGAAGTATTTGGAGCGGATACCTCAAAAAAAATCCCTTTTAGAAAGGGGAAAATTTACGGGATATAAACCACGCGAAGTTATTTTAAAGCGTACGCTTTCACAAGCGCGCTGTGGGATAGGCAGAGAGGCATATTCTATTAAACACAAAAACAGAATTCCTTTTTTTATGTTGGTGAATTATCTGGGAGGCCCGGGCTTGAATTCACG
>JBBRKB010000332.1:0-4870 GCA_038218385.1 Cytophagales bacterium
GCAATCAACACTTCTATTCCAAAGATCAACAGGGTTAGGGCGAAGTAGTTTTTATTGAAGGTTAACATGATGCTTTCGTTTGCGTAAGATTTTCACTTTTTAGTTTATGAATCAATGTCGTTAAGGTTTATTTTATGGCCTCACCTCTGTCCTCTCCCAAGGAGAGGATGACAGTAGACCTTAACAAACGACGTTGTTTTATGAATTTCAACTGAATAACGATAACGATGCTCAACACAACCAGTAAAAACCAGGAAGAGATTTTTCCGACACTTACCATTTTCCATCCTTCGTGTTGCGTTGCATATTTCCATGCACCCAGATAGGTAGCCATGTTTTCACCAACCCAAATAAAAAAACCGATGAGAAGAAAGGATAGCACCAATGGCATTTTTCTCTCCACGTTGTTTGTATTGAATACCACTGTGGTTTTCCAGAATAGCAGACACAGCAAAACAGTAATGACCCAGCGCAGATCATATATGAAATGATGCGTAAAAAAGTTCAGGTAAATGGCCACCGAGATTAGGGTAGCAGGTATTATTCCGGGCCAATTTTCCAATCTTAAATTAAACCAGCGCCATGCCTGGCATACATAGCTACCTACACTGGCATACATAAAACCACTATATAACGGAACATCATATACTTTTGAATATCCAAATTCAGGATAGGACCATGAACCCATGGCCACTTTGTATACCTCCATTGCTATTCCCAAAAGATGAAACATCGTGATGACTAACAATTCGGTGCCAGTTTCCATCTTGGAGAGATACATAAACACCTGCATTGCAATACATGCAATCAGCAGAAAATCGTAACGGGGCAGGGAAGGAATGTGAATCAAATTAGACACGATTAGCATACAAAAAATAAAACCAGGAAAGAAGCAGGATAGCGCTTGCTTGTAACCAAACACAAGGAATTCCTTCATGACACCGTCTGGCAAATTGATTGCATTACCATTTAGCAATGCATTGAAGATATTCGAATTCATGCGTCTCATATTTGTTGACGCTGCAAATATATAAAAGTACTTTTAATTTAAAAGTGAATGAATAAATTCATCTGCATTACTTTGCAGACTTAAGGTAGTGGGAGTGAGGTAAGCGTATCTCTGAAAATATTAAAAGCCGACTTGCTCAAACAGAAGGTTGCGGTAGGAGATTAATGATTGAAATATCCTATTTATCTTGGCAACTGAATTTCAAGTAATATGTATGGCAACGCACGATGAACTCCAGCACCTCAAATTTCCAATCGGCCCGTTTCAACTACCGGAGAATGTAAGTCCGGCTGAACTTGACGACTTCATTCGTACCATTGAAGATACCGTAGAAAAATACAGAAGACTTACGGAAAAAATTTCGGAAGGCGATCTCAAAAAAACATACCGCGAAGGAGCTTGGAACGTACAGCAGCTTGTGAACCATGTGGCTGACATGCAGATGCTTCATTTCTTCCGCATGAAGAAAGCCTTAACGGAACCAGACTACAAGGAAATAACGCTGGTAGACATCCCCGCCTGGGCGAATACGGCTGATGGACTCACTTCTCCGGTACGCGACTCACTGGATATGATGGAGAGCATTACCAAACGTTATGTTCACCTCATGCGGTCTCTCAATGAAAACCAACAACAGATCGCCTATTACCACCCGCTACGAAAAATCATGTTAAATCAGGTGCAAGCCATTGCCATGACGGCTTGGCATGTACAGCATCATATCGAGCACATCAAAATTGCATTGGCTATACATCCATTTTAAGATTTCAGCATGAGGCTGTTATCTGGCATTGCCAAAATTTTCTTATTTTGCCAAGGTTATGAGGTTAGCTGCTATCTTTTTATTGATTTCTATCAATACCTTCTCCCAAAGTACTACGGGTTTGAAGTTTATACAGAACAAAGGCCAATGGACGAACGACACTGATTTTCAAGCTCAGGTGCCGGGCGGTCGTTTAGGTGTATCAGCTTCAGGTTTTTCAGTTTTGCTTCTTGATATGGAGAAGATGGAACGTCAACATATGGCGAGTCACGGAGCGCATAATGAATCTACCGGACTGCTGGCTACGGAGTCTGTAGAGGGACACTATTTCCGTATTAAACTTTTGGGATCTAATGCTCAAGCAAAGGCACTGGTAGACCATCCGCTTGCCGGCTACAATAATTATTTTATTGGAAATGATTCTTGCCAATGGGCTACCAACGCTCTGGCATATGCTACTATTCTATATAAAAATGTTTATGAAGGAATCGATTTTCGTGTGTCATCTGCAGGGAATAATCTAAAGTATGATTTCATTGTAAACGCTGGCGCTGATCCATCACAAATTAAAATAGCCTACGAAGGTGTGAGCAACATTGATAAAGTAGAAGATGATTTAGAAATTAAAACGGTTGTCGGATCGCTCACTGAACTCAAACCATTCTCGTATCAGCTAACTGAAAAAAATAAACAAGCGGTGCCCAGTCAGTATCGCTTGAAGAACAATGTCGTTTCTTTTTCTTTTCCTGACCATTACGATGAATGTCGTGAGTTGATCATTGATCCGCTCTTGATTTTTTCTACCTACTCTGGCTCAACAGCCGATAACTGGGGAAGTACAGCAACACCGGGTGAGCACGGTACACTTTATTCTGCCGGTGTTACACACCAACGGCTTGGCGGCTCTTTTCCTGCAACTACGGGAGCGTTTCAAACAACCAATCAGGGAAGTTTTGATATGGCCATTATCAAATACGATTCGGCCGGAACGAAATTTTTATACGCCACTCACCTGGGTGGTGTTAATAATGATTCGCCCGAAAGCCTTGTGGTTGATAAAAATTCAGGGGATTTAATTGTGTTGGGAATTTCCAGCTCACCTGACTACCCCATCAGTGGAAACGCGTTTGATAACACATTTAATTTAGGAACGACAATTTTTAACAGGGTACTCAATACCAATGACCAGTGGGATATCGTAATCACCCGATTGTCGCCTGACGGAGATCAATTGGTGGGTTCAACATTTCTTGGTGGATCAGGCAATGACGGTCTTAACCTTCCCAAACAATCTGGCGGCTCGTTGGTAGTAAATTATGGTGATGAAATGCGGGGCGATGTTATTACAGATGAGACAGGGCATGTGTATATAAGTTCTGTTACCTCATCCAATGATTTTCCGATTGTTAACGGATTTGATAATTCGTTTAATGGGGGCATTACTGACGGGTTAGTGGTTAAACTGTCACCCGATCTATCGTCCATCGTCTGGTCTAGCTATCTGGGTGGATCGGGTTTTGATGCGGCCTATTCAATAAAATTTGATAACGATAAAAACCTTGTCCTTGCCGGTGGCACTACAAGCACTAATTTTCCGACAACGTTAGGCGTTTATCAAGAATCATTCAACGGTATTGTAGATGGTTGGATCGCTCGTGTTGCTGCAGATGGAAGTGCTATACTCAATGCCACTTTCACCGGCACTCCATCGTTCGATCAGGTTTACTTTGTGGATATTAATTCAAACGGTGATGTATTTTGTTATGGACAGACAGCGGGCCACATGCCTGTAACATCCGGGGTTTACCACAATGTAAACAGCGGGCAATTTTTGCAAAGATTTTCGCCTGATTTAAGCACGTTGGAAATGTCAACCGTTTTTGGCTCAGGGTCAATAAATGGGTTGGTAAGACCCAACATATCACCAACAGCATTTCTGGTAAACGACTGCGATAATATCTATATGGCAGGGTGGGGCGGCTTTGTAAATTCAAATCCGCAGACAGGATTTTGGCAAAGCACAACGGATGGTATGCCCATCACACCAGATGCTTATCAAAAGGAAACTTCGGGTTCTGATTTTTATTTTATTGTACTCAACGGCGATGCTACGGAGCTGGTGTACTCCACGTACTTGGGTGGCAATTCTTCAAAGACCCATGTAGACGGAGGGACGTCACGCTTTGATAAGTTTGGTATCGTATATCATGCGGTTTGTTCAGGTTGTGAGTTTGGCAATGCAGAAGGACGCGGAACGTCAGATTTCCCAACGACACGCAATGCCAAATCGCGATTCAATGGTAGTGCGAATTGTAATAACGCTGCATTCAAATTTGACCTATCTTCACTTCGGGCTTTTTTCGACACCAATAATACTGCGTTGACCATGCCGGGGTTCAACAATGTTTGCTACCCGGAGAAGATTGTTTTTGAAAATCTAAGCACAGGTGGCAGAACCATTACATGGGATTTTGGCGATGGAACTAGTATAGATCAAGATGACAAAGATCCGAAATCACTTACCCATCAATATCATGAAGAAGGAGATTATCGCGTAAAGCTTAAAATTACTGACCTTAGCACATGTAGTCAGATAGATTCTATAACCAAAGTCATACACTACTTTAAAGAAAATATAACAGTAGGGGTAGACGCCCTCGTGTGCGATGGGGAAAGTTTTCAACTGACCGCTTCAGGCGGCGTTAGCTACAATTGGACCAGCGGTGATGGAACATTTTCGTCTACACAACAGTCACCGCTGGTGCAACCAACTAACAACGCAACAGCTTATTTTGTTACCGTCGTAGATGCCCACGGCTGCTCCAAGACCGATACCATAAATGTCGTTTTGATTCAAAACATCCATGCGCTTTTCCAAACTAATAATCTGGATTTTTCTAAACCGGGTTACAACAATGTATGCTATCCTGATTCTATACGATTTAAAAACCTAAGTGAGAACGGTCTTAGTTATACCTGGGATTTTGGTGATGGTACATCTCTGCCTCAAACAAATAGTGATACAACTTCAGTATTTCATAAGTATGAACAGCAGGGTACGTACATTGTCAAATTGACAGCTACCAACCTTATCAGTT
>JBBRKB010000333.1:0-4854 GCA_038218385.1 Cytophagales bacterium
CCTGAATATTTTGTTTACTGCAGAATCAACGGCTCAACGGAAGAAACCATCGCAGCAATCAAAAAGAAGTATAATGAAATTGAACCTGATTATCCTGTTGATCTCGTGTTTGTTGACGATTTCGTTAACGCCAACTATCAAGTAGAAAATAAAGCGTTCGCCTCGCTTCAATTCGGCACGCTCATTATCGTCTTGGTTTCTTCGATCGGGATTTTTTCACTTTCAATTTATACTTCACGCAGGCGCATGAAAGAATTTGGAATTCGAAAGGTTCTAGGTGCTCGTGTAAGTCAAATCATGATGTTGCATGTTGGTCATTTCTTGCGCCTCGCAGTCATAGCGAATATCATTGCGTTACCGGTTGCCTATTGGCTAATGAAAGAGTGGTTGGATGGATTTGCCTATCGTACCGAGCTAAGTGTTTTTGTGTTTATAGGTGTGATGGGGATTTCGTTTTTGCTGGTGATTATATCAGGAAGTTACTCAGCGTGGAAGGCCGGACGAATGAATCCGATAGATGTAATTAAGATTCAGTAAATGAAAGCGAATAATAATCCACCAGCATGGGCAAGTCGTTTTATTCAATGGTTTTGCCCTGACCATCTACTCGAAGAAATCGAAGGCGACCTCATTCAAAAATTCGAACGCGATGTAAAAGCGTTCGGAGAACAAAAAGCGAGAAGAAGATTTGTTTGGAATGTAATTCGGTTTTTTAGGCCGGGGATTTTGTTGAGGAATCAATTTTCATTTGGATTAAATCAAATCAGCATGCTAAGAAATTATTTGGTGCTCGCCATAAGAAGTCTTGTCAGAAACAAGCTCTCCTCTATTATCAATATCACAGGTTTGTCGGTAAGCATGGTAGTGTGCATGCTGATATTTCGGTATGTCATGTTTGAGCTGAGTTACGACAAGCTTCATGAAAATTCCGAAAACATTTATCGGATACCAACCAAAGTGACACTTCAGAATGAAGTAATAAATCATGAGACCAATACGTATGTGGGTATTATCAATTCACTCAAGACGGACTTCCCAGAAGTAATTGCATCAACATCCATTTACGCATTTACTTCTGATCAAAATTTTATAAGCTATGCTGATAGCAATGGAGAAATTAAACCGTTACAATCCTTTACAGGCATCAGTGTAGATAGTAATTTTTTTGATGTTTTTTCATTTCCGCTTTTGGTCGGCAATCAAGACGTTGCCGTTGATGAGCCCTATTCGGCCTTGTTATCAGCATCATTAGCAAACCGCTATTTTGATGGAAATCCGATTGGTAAAATACTAGAAATAGATGATGGTGAAGACGAAGAACGTTATACGATCACCGGTGTGTTAAAAGATGTGCCTGCTAACTCACACGTTAAATTCGATTTGGTTGTGCGCGGTGCATCCAAGGCAAAGAATTTTTTAGATACTACTGCCAGCTTTTGGGATTGGGGTGGTCAGACTTATGCATTGCTACATGATAATGCGAGCACAACGACACTAGAAAAAAAGCTGAATGTGTTTGCGCTTACAAAAAATGAATTAAAGCGCAATAAGGATGACTATGGTCAGGTCAGTACTTTTGAACTGCAACCCTTGCTCGATATTCACTTGACCTCACATCTTCAATATGAATTGGAAAGTAATGGCAGTAGGGAATTAGTTTTAGCCTTAATTGTACTTGCCTTAATCATTATTGTGATTGCGTGGGTTAACTATGCGAATCTTACCACCGCGTTAACGGAAGAGAAAACGAAGTCAATCGTGATGCGAAAGATTGTTGGCGCCACTCGGTCGGGTTTGATGATGCAGGTGTTGACAGAGTCAGCGCTTTTCAACATCCTATCGGTCATCCTCGCGTTGTTAGTCGCTCATCTTTTGCTTCCGACTTTTTCTAATTTTGTTGGAATTCCACTAAGCTATTCGATGCTTTATGATCGATGGGTTCTGCTCGGGCTTTTGGGCTTTATTATTTTGAGTACGGCAATTTCTGGTTTCTATCCTGCTTTTATAATCTCATCGAAAACCATGGTCCAGAAAACGGTAGGTAGATTCACATCAGCGAGCAGTTTTAATTTCCGAAAGATATTGGTCGTATTTCAATTTGCCGTAGCAACCCTTGTCATCATCACAACGGTGGTTGTGTATCAGCAACTATCGTTTATGCGATCAGAAGAGTTGGGTTTTAACATTGACCAAGTGGCTGTTGTGAAAGCTATGAATTTCGATAAGGAAGTATGGTCGAAGGAAGAAGGCGGGTTTGTTATAGATTCAAGCTACCAAAACAAAGTTGAATTGTTCAAAGAGGAATTACGATCACATGTTAATATTTCAAATGCAAGTTCGCTATCGCACCTACCCGGCGAGTTGCCAAATTGGGGAACTGAATTTAAAGCCGAAGTAAATGATCCTGAAAAGGCGTTTCGATTGATTGCACTTGGAGTTGATTATGATTTTATAAATACACTTCAAATAAAATTATTGGCAGGGCGAAATTTCTCCCTCGACTTCCCTTCCGATCATGGCAACGAAGGAAAACGTGCAGTCTTAATAAATGAAACAGCATCTAAGTTACTTGGTTTTAAAACACCACAAGATGCGGTTCATAGTCACATCTCAACCTACTGGGGTGCCGACTATGAAATCATTGGTGTGATGGATTCGTTTCATCAACTTTCTTTAAAAGAGAAGCTCATGCCACTGTACTTTATTCTTCAACCCAGAGCACTGGAATATTTTGCCATAAACTTTAAAGGAGAGCAAGCATCAGAGACCATGGAGCAAATTCAAACAGTGTGGAGTCATTATTTTCCGGATCGTCCATTCGATTATTTTTTCCTCGATGAATATTTTGACAAGCAATATCGGCAGGAGAAACAATTTAGTGTGGTGATGGCCTCCGTATCCGGGCTGGCTGTCTTCATAGCATGCCTGGGTCTATTCGGATTAACATCACATGCCATTGTGCAACGAACAAAGGAGATTGGCATCCGAAAAGTATTAGGCGCGAGCGTCTCAAATGTTATTGGATTATTTTCTCGTGATTTTATAAAACTTATTCTTATCGGAAATGTGATAGCAATTCCACTGGTTTACGTTGGACTTAACCAATGGCTGGATAATTATGCATTCAAGATTGGTTTGAGTTGGTGGCTTTTTTTGATTCCGGTTATTTTGATTTTATTAATTGCATTTGCTACAGTGAGTTTACAAACCTTAAAGATCGCTTTTAGAAATCCTGTAGATAGTTTAAAAAATGAATAAGTATTCTCTTTCCGATATCGACACGCGTTTCCTCCGATGGTTCTGCCCCGACCACTTACTCGAAGAAATCGAAGGCGACCTCATTCAAAAATTTGAGCACGATGTAAAAGCATTTGGTGAGCGAAAAGCAAGAAGAAGATTTGCGTGGAATGTAATTCGATTTTTTAGGCCGGGGATATTATTAAGGAATCAGTTTTCATTTGGATTAAATCAAGGGTATATGTTTCGAAATTATTTTAAGGTGATGGTGCGCAACATGATGAAGCGCAAGGTGAACTCAGCCATCACCGTGTCGGGGCTTACGGTGGGTATCACATTCGCTATGATGATTGGTGTTTTCGTATGGCAGGAGTTGCAGGTGAATAAACAACTTGAAGATGTTGATCGGCTTTACATTGTAGAACGCGATGTGAAGGACAGTGGTGGTATGGGCTTCTTTGCACCCGCACCTATGGGTAAGTTAATAGCAGAAAAATACCCAGCGGTTGTTGAAAACTTTTTCCGCTTTTATGATCGCAACGTAAAAATAAGTAAGGATGATAAGCACTTTCTTATTCAGGGAATGGTAGGTGATTCAACATTTTTGAAAATGTTTGGATTGCCGGTTTTGTATGGTGACAAGAATACCGCACTTGATCAGCCGTATTCCATGATCGTTACGGAGCAGCTTGCTCAGAAATTTTTTAACAGATCGGATGTGGTTGGTGAAACGTTAAGTCTGACGAGTGGTACGAGTGACAAAATGGATTTCGTCATCAGGGCTGTGCTAGATAATTTGCAGCGAAATTCTGTAACGGATCTCGTAGATATTAATGCGCAGTTTATTCTGCCGCTTCAAAATGTGAATGATTTTCTTCTTCCCAATCCTGATGATTGGCAATCAGGGGAAATAATCACCTACCTTAAACTTGCACTCAACACAACACCTTCAGAGATTGAGCCGATCATTTCTAAAATTATTGAAGACAATGGAACGGAGCAGCAAAAAGAGAATAAGCACCTGACCTTGCTTGGACTATCAAACTATTATTTGGTAACACAAAATGGAAAAGCGCAAAGCATGATTTTTATCCTTGCCGGCATTGCTTGCTTTATTTTGTTGTTGGCCGTAATTAATTTTATAAACATATCCATTGCAAGTGCTACCGTCAGACTAAAAGAGATCGGTGTGCGTAAAGTAATTGGTGGAGTGCGTAAACAAATCATGTTTCAATTTTTATCAGAGTCTTTAATTGTGACATTCTTGGCAGGAGGACTATCATTGATTTTTTATGAACTTCTTCGTTCAGGATTTGATACCTTATTAGATACTCCACTTATCAGTATGCCGAATCTTGATTTAGATTTTTGGAAGTGGTTTGTAGTTCTGTTAGCCATGATCGGATTTCTTGCGGGATCGTATCCAGCCTTTTTCATGTCATCCTACCATGTAATTGAATCGTTGAAAGGAAAACTTAAAGAATCGAAAAAGGGTTTTGGTTTTTCGCGTGTACTGATAACATTTCAATTTCTCATAGCCATTTTTGTTTTCACTTGCGCGATTGTCATTACACGTCAGGTTTCGTATTTCCTTGAAAAGGATTTGGGGTATGATAA
>JBBRKB010000334.1:0-4789 GCA_038218385.1 Cytophagales bacterium
AAAGGAAAATCAAATTCCACCCGACCTCATATTTTTAGACCTGAACATGCCTAAAATGAACGGATGGGAATTTTTAGAAGAATATAAAAATTTAAGCATAGCTCAAAAAGCCAAAGTGCTTATTGTGATTTTAACAACATCAGCAAACCCCGATCATATAAAAAGGGCAAAGGAAATACAAGATGTGACAGGTTATGAAACAAAACCCTTAACCAAAGAATTGCTGACTGAAATTTTACAGCAACATTTTCAGGACTACTTATGAAATACATTTTTGAAATTAGCCTTAAGTCGAATAGATAAGCAACTAAACTTTGCTTCTCAACAAAATTGAAAAATTGTCTGAATCAGGATTTGCAGGATTAAAAGATGAATAGGATTTTTAGAATATGATAGTAGATGAAATAACATATAAAATAAATGGTTGTGCTATAAAGGTTCACAACACGTTGGGTAATGGCTTTCAGGCGTGCCTGAAACAGTTATTATAAAAACCTCAACCGATTTAGGCATGTTCTATGAACAGTTAAATTATGCCGAAGCAATGCCCCTCCTACTCATGCTTCCAAATGCAGTGGTCAATGGCTAAACAACCGAAATATTTCAAGGTGATTTATTTTAACCCATTGAAATCAATAGATTTAAAGTATGACTTTGATAAGTGTTACAGAATTCAAAAAAGGTATTACCTTTGAATCAACAGTACTCGCCACGCTTAAGCTCCAAAGAGCTGCGTACCAGGGCGAGTCTTTTGCTTTAATAGGTTTTCTGGTGAGATTAATACAACCTCTTCTGAGTTTTTCAGAAAGCACACTTAGGAGGTTTTTTCGTTTATGTCAATTCAATATATAATGATATACGAAAAGAAAACCTCTACTATAGATGAACATATACAGCAGCTTCGAGACAGAGGGCTATCTATCAAAGACGAAGCACTGGCAATGCATTATTTGTCACATGTGAGTTATTGTAGAATTGAAAGCATTAATTAATTTGGAAGATGTGCATTTGGCGCAAGCAAAAAACTATGTAGTAGCATATGATTTTCCGATTGGGTTGCTTATTAATTTTGGCGCAACAAGTTTGCAATTTAAAAAGGTATTTAACCCAAAATACAATCCTGCTAATCCTAAAATCAATTAGATCCTGATTCAGACAAATAGAATAAGCGTGCTCTTTTTACAAGCATACGATCACCTCACTCATTCTCCTCCTTAAACATATCAAACCGTGAAGCAGTGCGCTTCGGAAAATAGTTGTTCATTCTATTCACATCTCCCGTTTCTTCTTTAGGATCTATCACTACATTGAGAATTTCTTTTTCCTTCATGAAAACTTTTGTCACTTCGCTTTCATTCTTTCGCCAGATTTCTGCCGGGATCATTTCTGTTTCGGTGGTGCCATCCTTGTAGTTCCACTGAATAATCACGGGCGACACAAGGCCTCCGCTATTGCGCAACTTTACTTCATAAATATTTTTGCCGCTAAGTTTCTTGAGGATGCTTTGCTCATCTAATGTATTTCGAAATTCGCGGTAAGCGGAAGAAGGTGTTTCTTTAAGGGACAACTCCGTAGGGCCAGTGGCAAATGGCTGTTCTTGATTTTTAGGGCTAGAAACATCTTTTGATTTTGTCTTTCTCCCTCGGTTTTCTAAGTCAATCGTTTCTTTTTTTACTTTATACCATTTCACATCTTCAACAGCTATGTCAACATGATCGGTGCCATAGAACCAGCCACGCCAAAACCAATCGAGATCCATGGCCGATGCATCTTCCATTGTGCGGAAAAAATCGGCAGGCTTGGGATGTTTAAATGCCCAGCGTTGCGCGTATTCTTTAAATGCAATATCAAAAAGTTTCGGCCCCATAATGGTCTGGCGCAACAAGGTTAACGCTGCGGCAGGTTTGTAATACGCATTATAGCCAAGTTCAAGATCACGAATGTTATCTGATGAAGTCATGATAGGTCGCATCTCTGTTTTATCCCCGCGCATGTAGCCCACAACAGTACGCGGAAGCCCTTCGGTATAATTTAATTCAGGATAAAACTTACGTATCGTTTCCCCTTCTAAAAAAGAATTCAGTCCTTCATCCATCCATGCCCATTGTCGCTCATCAGAATTCACGATCATAGGAAAAAAATTGTGACCTACTTCATGTACCACTACGGCAATGAGATTGGTACGCGTAGTGTTGCTATACTTTCCTTTCACCGGGCGGCCATAGTTAAAACATATCATCGGATACTCCATTCCCATTTCTGCAGTGTGAACAGAATAGGCAACAGGATATGGATACTCAATGGTCCGTGCTGAATATTCTTCTAAGGTATTTTTAACAGCACGTGTTGATTCTTTTTCCCACAACGGATTTCCTTCTTTCGGATAGAGTGACATGGCCAATGGTGTTTTCTTGCCAACATGTACGGCCATAGCATCCCAAATAAATTTTCGAGAATGCGCAAAACCAAAGTCACGAACATTCTCAGCTTCAAATGTCCACGTGCTTTTTTTAGTAGCGTGTTCAGTTTCCTTTTCCTTCGCTTCTGATTCTGTTACAATGAAAACCGGTTTATCAAAACTACGCTTGGCTTTTTCAAATCGTTCTTGCTGTGTTTTTGTCAACACTTCATTTGGATTTTGCAGCCAGCCTGTTGCACCCACAATATGATCGGAAGGAACTGTGATGTTTACTTTAAAATTTCCAAACGTCAAGGCAAATTCTCCTTGGCCAAGAAATTGTTTGTTCTGCCAACCTTCCACATCATCGTACACACACATGCGCGGATACCATTGGCCAAACGTGTACACATAGTTTCCATCTTCCGGAAAATATTCATAGCCTCCGCGGCCATCCTTAAACAACATGCGCTCATATTCTTTATAATTCCATTCAATGGAAAATGAAAAATGCTCGCCTGTTTTTAAGGGAACGGGAAGATCGATACGCATCATGGTATTGTTGATGATGTAGGGCAATGGTTTCCCTGCCGATGTTACAGACCGAATCGTGTAACCTCCTTCGTAATCATCTAATGGAATGTTGCTGTACGATAGATAAAAAACGGGAATGGAATCATAAATTATGCCCGTCTTGGTTTTATTATAATTGCTGTTTTTTGAAAAAAGATTTTGATCGAGTTGCAGCCACAAATAGTTGAGTGTTTGCGGAGAATTATTGTGATAGGTGATTTTCTCTTTGCCTGTTAGGACTTGCGTCTCGTCATTAACCTCCACATCAATAGTGTAGTCTGCGCGTTGCTGCCAATATTTCGGGCCGGGCGAGCCTGTCGCGGTGCGATAACTATTGGGTGTTGGCAGCATATCGCTACCTAGCTGTTCAAATTTTCCATTTTGTGCACTGGCTTGTAATACTATCAGGCAACACACTACTCCTAATACCCGCTTCATTCCTTCCCGTTTGTAGTTCTTAAATCCCAAAGCATTCATCCCTTAACCTACTTGTTCTTTTCCTTAAAGTTGTCAAATCTATTGCTCCCTGATTTTCTGGGGAAAGCATTATTATCGGTATCAACATCTGTTGTTACATTGTCCGGATCGATCAATACATTATCTACTTCTTTTTCTTTAATAAAAACTTTGGTGAATGAAGTTTCATTTGTGCGCCATACCTCAGCAGGAATTTTTTCAATTTCTTTTGTTCCGTCTTTGTATGTCCACTGTAAAATAACGGGCGTCATCAGTCCACCGGAGTTGCTCAACGTCACTTCATATAAATTTTTATCCTGAAGATTTGTAAAAATAGCGCGGTCGTCTATTCGGTTTCTAAATTCACCATACAAGCTTCCATCCGTTTGCATAAGGGTTAGTGATTGTGGATTTTCATAGAAGGGATTTTGATTGGTGGTTTTGCCCGATGCAATTCCCTTGTCTTTCGCTTTTGTATCCTTTCCTTCCAGACTCTTTTTTTGGTTTCCTACTTTGTACCAGACAACATTGTCAATCTCAACGTCTACATTATCTGTGCTATAAAACCACCCTCTCCAAAACCAATCCAAGTCAACGGCGGATGCATCTTCCATCGTCCTAAAAAAATCTGCAGGCTTCGGATGTTTGAAAGCCCAACGTGTGGCGTATTCTTTAAACGCCGCGTCAAACAATTCAGGGCCCATCACTTCTTCCCTCAAAATATTAAAAGCAGAAGCCGCTTTCGTATATGCTTCTGCACCTAATTGCACAACTTGTTCAGGGTTAGTCATGAGCGGACGTTGCGTTGATTTATCCCCTTTCATGTAGGGAATCACTTTATCGGCAGGCCCTCTTCTGTGTGGAAAATTTACATAGCACTCACTTTCTGTTCTGAACTGAAGAAAAGAATTTATGCCTTCATCCATCCATGCAGATTGACGTTCATCACTGTTAACGATCATGGGAAAAAAGTTGTGGCCCACTTCATGAATAATCACGCCAATCATACTGTACTTTGTAAAATCACTATATGACCCATCGGGCTTAGGTCTACCATAATTAAAACAAATCATCGGATACTCCATACCAATACTGGCTGTGTGCACAGAGTACGCAACCGGATAGGGATAATCAATCGTATACTTTGAATACGTAACCAATGTGTTTTTAATCGCCTTTGTAGATTCCAACTCCCACAACGGATTTCCCTCTTTCGGATAGAGCGACATGGCCAGCGGTGTTTTGTCGCCAATCTTTACGGCCATGCCATCCCAGATAAATTTTCGAGAAGAGACAAAAGCAAAGTCGCGTACATTTTCAGCGTGGAACTCCCACGTCTTTTTGGTTTTCTCTTTTGTCTTT